>SKMG01000460.1 GCA_007121175.1 Trueperaceae bacterium
GCCAGGCCGCGCTCGGCGAGCAGCACGCCGGCCGCAGCTCGCAGGGCCTGCGCCTCGAGGCCGGCACGCGCCTCGCGCAGCGCTAGCTGCGAGCGCTCGAGGTCGAGCAGGCGCTGGTCGAGCAGGTCGCGCAGGTCGCCCGCCACGAAGGGCCGCAGCAGCGCCGTGAGGCTGGCGCTGTCGCTGGCCTCGTCGACGGCGAACAGCTCGTCGAACGGCGGCGGCAGCGGATCGGTGGCGGGGTCGACCCGCAAGCGCTGTATGCGCATGTCGAGGTTGAATGCTATCGGCGAGCGTACGGCGCCGACTCGCAGCGCCGCTGCCTCGGCCACCGCCGCGGCAGCGCGCAGGCCGGGATGCTGTGCCACGCCCGCCAGCACCTCGCTCAGGCCGTCCTCGTCAGTGGGCCAGCGGCCCTCACGGGCGGCCGCCGCACTGGCCGCCTGGCCCACCACCGCGGTGGTCTGGGCAGATGCGGGTACCGACCCGAGCCCGCTCCAGAGCAGCGCCAGTCCCAGTGTCGCGCAAAGGACCCGCGCTCGCCACACGCGCCGCGCTCGCCGGGTTGGGCTCACGGGCGCGCCTCCAACAGCTCGCCGAAGACGTGCAGCACCGATCGTAGGTGATCGAGCTCGAAGCGGTCGAGTTGAGCCCGGCTCGCGGCGTGCCAGGCGGCGCGCATCTCGCGTAGCGCCTCGCCGCCGTCCTGCGTCAGTCGCAGGCGCGCGCGTCGCCGGTCGTCTGGGTCGCTCTCACGCGCGAGCCAGCCGCGCTCCATGAGCTCGTTGACCATCGCCGTCACTGCCGGCGGCACTGCCTCGAGCATCTCGGCGATCGCCTTGGGTTGGTCGATACCGCGGTCGACCAGCTCCATGAGCAGCACCCGCGTCGGCCTCACGCCGAACGGCTCGTAGACCCCCATGGCGCGCTGGCGCAGCGCCCACATGAGCGGCAGCGACAGCGACGAGAGCCTCGCTACGAGCTGATCGCGCTCTGCCGCCTCGGTGGAGGAGGCAGCACGGCGGGAGCTGGGTGGTGGGGCGGTGACAGGCTCGGGCATCGACCCGTCATCATCCTTCACATTCGTGAAGGATGGTTGAGCCCAGGACACAATGCCGCCTGCGTGCCGCGGCCCCCCGGGCGGTTCGCCCGCTCGAGCCGAGCAGCACAGCGCATCGGAACGTACCTGGGCAAGGTGCTAGGCTAGAGGCGAGATCGCCGTCCAGGAGGCACATGCTATGCCACATCATCCCCAGGCCGGGCAGCGCGCGCCCGAGGAAGCGCTGGTGGACGTCAGCGCGCTCATCGCCAGCTACTACACCGACGCCCCGGACGTCAGCGATCCCGGGCAACGGGTGGCCTTCGGCACCTCCGGTCACCGCGGCTCCTCACTACGGGGGTCGTTCCAGGACGCCCACATCGTCGCGATCACCCAGGCCGTCGTCGAGTATCGCCGGCGGCAGGCGGTCGGCGGGCCCCTCGTGCTCGGCGCCGACACCCATGCGCTCTCCACCCCGGCGTTCCGGACCGCGCTCGAGGTGCTCCTCGCCGCCGGCGTGAACGTCGTGGTGCAAGACGATCTCGGGCCGCTGCCGACGCCGGTCGTGTCGCACGCGATCCTGACCCGCAACGGCGGACGCCAGGGGCTGCGCGCCGGGCGCCCGCCCGAGCGCGGCTACGCCGACGGGATCGTGATCACGCCGTCGCACAACCCGCCCGACGACGGCGGCTTCAAGTACAACCCCCCGCACGGCGGACCGGCCGACACCGACGCCACCGGCTGGATCGAGCGCCGCGCCAACGAGCTGCTCGAGGGGGGCGTGCATGAGGTGCGGCGGCTGCCGTACCGCCGCGCGCTCGCGGCGGAAGGGCTGTCGCGGGCCGACTTGCAGGGTGCCTATGTCGCCGACCTCGGCAGCGCCATCGACATCGACGCACTGCGTGCGGCCGGCCTGCGTCTCGGCGTCGACCCGATGGGCGGGGCGGCGCTGCCGACCTGGGAGCGGGTGATCGACCACTTCGGCCTCGACATCACCATCACCAACACCAGCCTCGACCCCCGCTTCGCCTTCATGCCGCTCGACCACGACGGCGTGATCCGCATGGACTGCAGCTCGCCGCACGCCATGGCGGGGCTGCTGCAGCTGGCGAAGCGTTTCGACGTCGCCTTCGGCAACGATCCCGACGCCGACCGCCACGGCGTGGTCACGCCCGCCGGCCTGCTGCCGCCGAACCACTACCTGGCCGTGGCGATCGACTACCTCTTCGGTCACCGGCCGGACTGGCCGGCTACCGCCGCGGTCGGCAAGACGCTGGTCTCGTCGTCGATGATCGACCGCGTGGCCGCGCGCGCTCGCCGCAAGGTGTTCGAAGTGCCGGTCGGCTTCAAGTGGTTCGTCGACGGGCTCGTAGAGGCCAGCCTGGCGTTCGGCGGCGAGGAGAGCGCCGGAGCGACCTTCCTGCGCCGCGACGGCGGGCTCTGGACCACCGACAAGGACGGCGTGCTGCTCGATCTGCTCGCGGCGGAGATCACCGCCGTCACGGGAGAGGACCCCGGCCAGCGCTACCGGGCGCTCGAGGGCGAGCTCGGCCGCTTCTACTCGACGCGCGTCGACGCCCCAGCCACCCCCGAGGCCAAGGCGGCGCTGAAGGCGCTCGGGCCGAGCGACGTGCGCGTCGACTCGCTCGCCGGCGACCCCATCGAGGCGGTGCTCACGTCGGCTCCCGGCAACGGTGCCCCGCTCGGCGGGTTGAAGGTCGTCACCGCCAAGGGCTGGTTCGCGGCCCGCCCCTCGGGAACCGAGAACGTCTCGAAGGTCTACGCCGAGAGCGGCGTCTCCGAGACGCACCTCGGCCGCCTGGTGGAGGAGGCCAAGGCGCTGGTCGCCGCCGTGACGGGCTGAGGGCCTGGCCGCGGCCCGCGCTCAGCGAGCGCGGACGCTGCGAGCCTGTCGGCGGCCCGCTCTTACCGACTGGGGACGCTGAGGATCGGCATCGTCGAGGAGCGCAGCAGGGCGTCGGCGCTCGAGCCGAGGATCAGGCCGGGGCGTTGGGGCGGGAGTCCGACCACGATGGCGTCGGCGCGCAGGTCCTGGGCGATGGCTGGGAGTACCGAGAGCGGATTGCCCTGGCGCACGGCCAGGCGCTCGGCCCGTCCCGCGGCGAGCGTCTCGAGCCGTGAGCGCGGTCCCTCGAGGTCGCCTCCGTCGCCTACGACAGCGTGCGCGAGCACCAGCTTGAGCGTGCCGCGCTCGGCGAGCCGGAGCGCGAAGTCCCAGGCCCCGAGCGAGGCCTCGCTGAAGTCGGTCGCGACCAGCAGCCGGCGTACGCCGTCGACCGGGCACTGCTCGCGCACCGTGAGCACCGGCGTGGCGGTGCGCCGCACCAGGCGGCCGGCGATGCCGCCCAAGAAGGCGTCGTCGAGCGAGCTGTGGCCATGCGCGCCCATGACCACCAGGTCGAAGGCAGAGACCAGCGGGATGAGCGTCTTGAGCGGCTCTCCCCAGAACAGCTCGAAAGAGGCCCTCCCATCGGCCAGGTCGCGCAGCCGCTTCCGCTGGCGCGCGGCCTGCGTCCGGCGCTCGTCTTCGACGCGGCGCCGCAGGCCGGCGTCGATGGACGCCAGCCGGGCTCGCAAGCCGACCTCGGGGTCGGGCTGCTGGACATGCACCAGGTGCAGGCAGCCCTCCAGGCGCTCGCTGAGATCGAGCGCGAGCGCGAACGCCAGCTCGGCGGTGTGGGAGAAGTCGGTCGGATGCAAGACGCGCATGACGCTCGCTCCTTCGCGCAGGGGTAACCGGCGAGGGAGCGAGCCCCGGCTCGCTGCCCGGCCATGGCGAAGGGAGCAGGAGCGCTACGCCGCGCCGCCTTCGGGCACCATAAGGGGGCCGGCCACCGTGAGCGGGCTGCCGGGGGTGGTCACGGTGACCGGCATCGGGCGTCGACCGAGACGCACGCGCCCCGGCACTCGTCCGACGCTCCCATGAGACACCGACCGGCGACGGCGCCCGTCGGTGGAACTCCGACAGCGACGGTAGGTTCGAAGCCGGCAGGCTGTCGGGTCATCCGTCCTAACCCGAGGGCACGGTCGCACTGCGGAAGGTCCGTCTCAGACCCGTCATGATGGAGCCAGGGAGGTGTGCGATGTACCAACGCATCTTGATGCCTACCGACGGGAGCAGCTGCGCCAACCACGCTATCCGCGAGGGGCTCGAACTCGCGAAGCGGCTCGGCTCCCACGTCACGTTCCTGTACGCGCTCGAGAACCCGCTCGCCACGGGCACCGCCACGCCCGAGTCGCTACCGTACTCGGCGCAGCTGTGGGAAGATCTCAAGCAGACGGCCGACGAGGCGCTGCGCGACGCCGTGGCCGCAGCCGACGCGCAAGGGGTGTCGTCGGCCGCCCAGCGCGTCGACAATCAGGCGCCGGTGGCGGCGATCCTCGAGGCGTCGAAGGAGCACGACCTGGTGGTCATGGGTACGCACGGGAGGCGCGGGTTCAACCGCTGGATGTTCGGTTCGGTGGCGGAGGGCGCGCTGCGGCAGGCGAGCAAGCCGTTCTTGCTCATCCGCGTCAAGGACGCGGAAGGCTGAGTGCGTCGGGCGGGGCGGTCGTGATCGCTCGCCGGGCCCTGGGGCCGGCAGCGTCGGCGCAGGGTCCGTCAGGGACTGGTGACGCCGAGCGCCGTACCCGTGAGCTCGAGACGCTGCACCGGCTGGCCCAGCGGGTGGCGGCCGAGACCGAGCCCCGGGGTGTGCTCGAGCGAGCGCTGCAGACGCTGATCGACCTGGGCTGGTTCGAGTGCGGGGAGGCGCTGCTCGAGCAGAACGGCAAGCTCGAGACCGCCGCGGTCGGCGCCTGCGCGGCCGAGGTCGTGGCCGCTTGCCCGTTGCGCGAGGGCCTGACCGACGATGCCCGCGAGGTGCTGAGGAGCGGCGTCGTGACGCGGCGCGGACGCTGGCGCCTGGTGCCGGTCGGGCCGGGAGCGCTGCTGGCGCTCGCCGGCGTGCAGGACGTCTCGAACTCGTTCATATCAGCGGTCGTGGAGCTGGTGCAGGCCGCGCTGAAGCGGACCCACCTGCACGCCCGGCTCGCCGAGAAGGAGCAGCAGCGCTCGCGGCTCTTGCAGGCTGTGCTGAACGCCCAGGAAGAGGAGCGCGGGCGCATCTCGCGCGACCTGCACGACCAGATCGGCCAGTCGCTCACGGCGCTGCTGCTCGGATTGGACCGGAACCTCGAGACGCCCGACCCGAGCGACCTCGTCAAGCTCAAGGAGCTCGCCGCCATCGCGCTCACCGACGTGCGGCGCATCGCGCTCGACCTGCGCCCCTCGGTGCTCGACGAGCTCGGCCTGGAGGCTGCCCTGCGGCGCTTCGCGCGCGATACCACCGAGCGCTACGGGCTCGAGGTCCGGGTGCTGGTGACACTGCCCAAGCGCCTCGACCGCCAGGAGGAGACGGTGCTCTACCGGGTGGCTCAAGAGGCGCTGACCAACGTGGTGCGGCATGCCCGCGCGAGCGCCGCATCGGTGGTGGTCACCGCCTCGCGCGGTGGCGTGCAGCTGGTCGTCGAGGACGACGGCATCGGGTTCGACCCGAGCAGCTTGAGCGCAGCCGAGCAGATCGGCTTGATGGGCATGCGCGAGCGGCTGGAGCTGCTCGGCGGCAGCCTGCGGCTGGAGAGCGCGCCGGGAGAGGGGTCATCGGTGTACGCGCGCCTGCCGAGCCGTCGCTCGTGAGCGACGAGCGCCCGGGCGGCCGCGCCGCAGGCGGCTCCGCACTGGGCGGCTCGACGCTGGGCGGCGACGCGCCCGATGACGCC
>SKMG01000117.1 GCA_007121175.1 Trueperaceae bacterium
AGTCGGGCCTGGACGGCTGCTGCCGCGAGCAGCCCGTGGGGGTCATCGCGGCCGTGGTGCTCGATGTGCGTCTGGTACGCCAGGCCGGCCTGCTGAGCGATCGCCTGGAAGGCCGCGAGCAGGCTGGGCCTGAGCGGCCAGGCGGCCGCCACCACCGCCGCAGCGAGCACCGCGAGCGCATGGGCACCCGGACCGAGCCCCAGCAGCCAGCCGATGATCGCGGCTGCGGCCGCGGCCGCCGCCGCTCGCGTCGCTCGCGTCAGCAGCGCCTCCCGGCGTGCCAGGCGCACGTGCAGGTCGGGACGCCAGCTCAAGTCGCTCATGCCGTTACCTCACGCAGACGCCCGCGGCGCCAGCCCATGACAGCGAACGCGATGCCGATCAGGCCGAGAGAAGCCATCACGATCAGGTAGAGAGGGGAGACCACGATCGCCGAGGTCACCGGGTTCAGCACCGTCCAACCGAGCCGGAGGTCGAGCAGCAGTAGGCCCACCACCGCAGCCGGCACAACCAGGGGCAGGAAGGCGCCCAAGCGCACGGCACGCACGGCCCGCCCCAGCAGCACCCCCAGCACCAGATACCCGAGCGCGGCGACCGGCACCGACACCACACTCCACCATAGCGGCGTCGCCGGGTAGCTCCCGGCGTACGCCGCGACCTCCAGCGGCAGCACCAGCACCGCTAGCAGCAGCGTCATGAGGCCGGTGGCGACTGCGCGGCGCGGCGGTTCCACTGCCGCGCTGGCGCCGTACCCCAGCGCCAGCAGCGCCAGGATCACCGAGCGCGTCTGGGCAAAGGCGAACCACGACTCGTTGGCGCTGTTACCTGGTGACGGCCAGGCGGTCGCGAGCGTCACTACCAGCGCCGCGAACACCAGCGTCGCCACCTGCGGGAAGTCTCCCTCGCGCATGCGCTGCTCGAGGCGCGCGAAGAGTTCGCTCATGGCGGTCCCTCCGCGAGCGCGTGCTGCGGCAAGGCGACCAGCCAGCGCGGACCGTCGCTGGCCACGGCCGCTCCGCTGGGCAGCAGTTCGAGGAGCGAGAGCGCGAGCTCGGGGAGGCGCACGTCGCGTGTCTGGTTCGGCACCAGCCCGCCGGCGGGCACGTCCTGCACAGCGTCGCCGCCGCGCACCGCCACGAAGTCGAGCGGCCGCTCGCCGGCGTTGCGCCAGCTCCCATCGACCTCCTGCACCAGCGCCATGGCGGTCGCTCGCGGACGTTCGAGGACCCGCACGCTGCGCCAGCGCGGCAGGTCGATGGCGACCTGGGTGGGGCCCTGGCGCGCATCGACGTACGAGAGCGGCCAGCCCGCGACTGGGAAAATCACCGTCTGTGCCGGCAGCGTCAGGCGCTCGTGCACCCGCCAGCGCTGCCCGACCCCACCGGCGCCGACCACCAGCTCGCGCACGGCTTCGACGCCCGGCTCCGCGGGACGCAGCGGCACCCAGGCCGCCACGCTGGCGGTGAGGCCGAGCACCAGCGCCGCCATCACGCCCGGCACGCCACCGAAGCGCAGCACCAGCAGCACCACCAGCGAGTAGACGGAGGCGGCGAGCAGCAGCGGGAGCATCGGTACCGGACGCGGCAGCTCGATACGCTCCGCGGCCGCCAAGGCGCTGACCAGCGCCGCCTGGTCGAGGCGCACGCGCGGTTCCGCGGCCTCGGCCCGGAACCCCTCATGCGTCAGTAGCCGCCCGGCGCCGACCGCGCGGCGCTCGACCCCGGCGGGGAACAGCTCGGCGATCGCCGGTTCGGTGAGCGCCGCGGGCGTGACGATCACGTCGGCTCCGGCGACCGCGGCTGCGATCAGCGCTTGCGGACGCGCGGCCGGCGCCGCGACGATCAGCCTGCCGACGCCGTCGTACGCCGCACTGCGTAGCGGCAATCGGTCCGCGGCGAGGTCGATGGTGCGCCCCCCGCTGAGCATCGAGCGCACCTCCGAGCCGGGCTCGCCCACCATCAGGTCGAGCGGGCGCCGGTCGGCCTGGGTGCGAGAGAGGCTACCGCTCGCGACCGTGAGGCCGCCGCTGCGCACCACCCAGCTCAGCGAGCGCCACACGGGCACGTACACCTCGTCCTCGAACACCGTCAGACCGCTGCCGCCGGCGATCTCGCTGGTGTAGCGCGACCAGCGCTCGCCCTCGCGGAGCGTGCCGCGGTCGATGGCCAGCTCGAGCTGCACCGGACCGACGTCGCGCAGGACCAGCCGCAGCGGGTTCCAGGCGTCGGCGACCACCGCGCCGCCGAAGCCGAGCTCGAGCGTCGCCGGACGCGACTCAGCCTGCGCGACGGCCGCGCCGTGGGCCACAGCGAGGATCAGCGCCAGCAGCAGCTGCAGCGCGCGAGGCGGTCGGAGGCGGGCTTGGGCCAGTGCCGTCATCTGGGTCCACGATATCCAGCGTGGCTGCACCGAGGCGTCGCGTGCGCACGGGCCCCCGGTCAGGGGAGGCGCAACACGATCGCGTTGACGACCGCACGCTCGCTGCGGCGGTTGATCACCGTGCCAGCGGCGTAGAGCGTCGTGCTGCCGCCGGAGTCCAGGCGCAGCGCGTCGCTGACGCCGAGGCGCTGCAGCAGTGGCACCAGGTCGGCCGCCACCATCGCCTCGGCGGCGACCAGCACGACGCTGCCGTCGGGGCGCACGCCGAGCGCCGCCTGCTGCGTCAGTCCGTCCAGGATGCGCTGGCCCACGGCGAACATCTCGACCTCCGGCTCGAGCACGTCGCGCCCCCCCTTCAGCAGCAACGGACCCGCCTCGAGCGCGTAGCGCGCGCTGCCGAACGGCTCGGGTGTGATGTGCCAGCTGTAGCGCACGCGCGTGCCGGGCTCGGCCAGCGCCAGCGCCCGCAGCTCGGCCGGGTACACCACCGCATACTCATCGGGCTTGAGCCGCACCGGCCCGACGCGGTTGTCGACGACCTCGCCGTGCTCCTCGTTCACCACCAGCACGCCGTAGCGCGCGCTGCCGGCGAAGCCGGGGCCCGTCACCACGTTCAGCTCGTCGACGAACGGTCCGCCGCGCACGGCCACCGGAAGGTCGTCGAGCCAGACGCTATAGGTGGCCCGCACGCGGTCGATGATCGGCGGCCCGTCACCGAAGGCGACCACCGCTCGGCCGCGCGACGGGAGCGACAGCAGATTCCCGTCCACCACCAGCAAGCCGATCGCCTGCCGGGTGCTGGTGTCGAAGTAGCCGCCGTTGATCGCCGCGAACGCGCCGTCTGCCCAGCGGTCGGTGGTCCGCACCTCGCCCGGCGCGCCGACCACCCGCCACTCGCCGACGCCCGGGGAGACGTCGATGACGTGCACGCGGCTCACGCCGCCCGAGCCCTCGGCCTGCAGCCGCCGATAGAGGACGCCGTCGGCCAGCACCTGAGCGGTCTCTGGCTCGAGCGGCGGCCGCTCCAGCGTCAGATCGAGCACCACCCGGGTGGGCCCGGCCACCGTGAAGACCTCGTAGCGGAAGGCGCCGCCGACGACCTCGACGATCAACCCCTCGACGGTCTGTTCCAGCAGCACCTCGATGCCGCCGTAGCTCTGCAGGATCCCCGCGGGCACCAGCAGCGGCGGCAGCTCCAACCGCACGCCCTCGCCCGCGGCGACCTCGCCGCTGCGAGAGAGGCCCCGGAGCGTCGCCTCGTCGAGCGCCGGCAGGTCGAGCACGACGCGCAGCTGGGTATCGCCGGCGAAGCGGATCGCCTCCAGCGTAGCGACGTCGAGTCCGAAAGCTGCGAGCAGGGCGGGCGCGCCGTACACCTCGCCGTTGCGCAGCTGCGGTTCGGGAGCCGAGACCTCGTCGAGCCAACCGAATCCCTCGACGTAGACCAGCTCGCGGTCGCCGGCGCGGATGGCGATCGCTCCGTCGCTCACGCGCGCGACCGCTCCAGGGATACGCACCAACGGTGTCGCTGACTCCTCGAGCGGCCCCTGCGCCCCAGCGGGGGACGCGAGCGCGACGACACACGCCAGCACGAGCAGGCGGCGCGATGCCGCAGCGGTGACGCGGTGCCTGCACGAGGGCGACGACGGCGGCATCAAGACGGATGCTCGCGCGCGCGTCCTTGAAAAGTGTGAGACGAACCGCCGCAACGTGTGAGAGGCCTGCGGCACCTCAAGGCTCGCGCAGCATCGCCTGCAGGAGCGGCTCGACCGACACGCCGGCACCGAGCACGTGACCGAGCGCGAGGTGCAGCCGGTGCGCCTCGACGTCCCGGCGCTCGAGCGTGAGGGCGCCGGCCGCCAACGCCAGCGCGCGCAGGCGGGACACGGCTCCTGGAACCAGATCGACCAGCGTCAGGTGCGGCCCGATGCACGATGAGGGCACGCTCATCGAGATGTCTGCGCGCACGATGAGATCGGCGCGCTCGAGGAGGCTCTGCGCGATGGGATCCTCAGGGACCGTCGCGACCACGTCGGTCGAGGCCGCTAAGCGCGGCGTCATCTGCTCCGCCTCGGGTCGCGAGGCCGCTAGCAGCGTCAGGTGCCGGGCGCCGAGGCTCGCCAGCTCTCGCGCCACCGAATGCGCCTCACGCCCGCCGCCGATGATCACGCCGGCGGCGCCCCGCGGGTCCCACACGCGCGAACGCAGCGCCTGTCCCACCGCGCGGCCGAAGTGGTAGTCGGCGACCACGCCGGCCTGCGTGACCGTGAGGGTGTCCGCCGCGCCGACTTCGCTCGCCTCGAGCGAGGCCCGGTCGGCGAGCGCCAGCGCCTCGGGCTGGTCGTACGCGCACAGCACCAGTGCGCCGGCGAAGTCGAGCGCCCGCAGCGCAGGCAGCCAGGCCTGCGGGCGACCTGCAGGGACGAGGTGGAGCAGGAACCGGCCGGCGTCGTCCTGGAAACCGCGGAGGGCGTGGCCCAGGTCCGCATCAGAGCTGACGACGGCCACCAGATGCATGCGCACCAGTATGTCATGCCGAGCACCCGGCCTGGCGGGCCGTGCCCGGGCCACGTGATAGCATGCCCTCCGGCCGTCGTCGCCGTCCTGCACGCGCGGGGCAAGCCACGAGCCGGGCGCAGGCACGGTACGCGAGGTGATGCATGCACGTCCTTCTCCCCGACGGTAAGCAGCTCGATCTCCCAGAACACGCGACCGGCGCCGAAGTCGCCGCCGCCATCGGGCCGGGACTCGCCAGGGCCGCGCTGGGCGTGCGGGTCGACGGGAGACTCAGCGACCTGCAGACGCCGGTGCCCCTGGGCGCCAGCGTGCAGGTCTTGACCGGCCGCGATCCGGACGCCATCGCGCTGATGCGGCACACCCTGGCGCACGTCTTGGCGCAGGCGGTGCGGGAGCACTTGGTCGCCGAGGGCCACGATCCGCGGTCGATCCGGCTCGGCATCGGTCCGGTGATCGAGCACGGCTTCTACTACGACTTCGACCTGCCGCGCAACCTCACGCCCGAGGACCTGCCCCTGATCGAGGAGCGCATGCGCGCCATCATCGCGGCCGACCTCGAGCTGCGGCGCAGCGAGCTGCCCCGCGAGCGGGCGCTGACGCGCTACCAGGAGCTCGGCGACCCGTACAAGGTCGAGTTGATCGAGGATCTGCCGGAAGACGTGACCATCAGCTTCTACGAGCAGGGCGGCGAGGTGGGGTTCACCGACCTCTGCCGCGGACCGCACGTGCCACGCACCGGCGTGCTGCCCCCGCACTTCAGGCTGACCTCGCTGGCCGGAGCCTACTGGCGCGGCGACGAACGGCGGCCGATGCTGCAGCGCGTCTACGGGGTGGCCTTCAGCGACGCCGAAGCGCTCGAGCGGCACCTCTGGCAGCTCGAAGAGGCCAAGCGTCGCGACCACCGCAAGCTGGG
>SKMG01000322.1 GCA_007121175.1 Trueperaceae bacterium
ACCACGTCGAAGTCCTGGAGCGCATCGGGCGCCACCTGAGGATCGGCACGCGAACCCGAGAGGATCACCGCGCGCACACGGGAGTCGGCCCTCGCGGTCGCCAGGATCAGCTCGAGCATCTCCCGGTCGCTACGCACGCGGCTCCGATCGGAGGATGCCGACGCCGCGGCAGATATCCTCAGCGGTACGGCCGGGCAGGCGCCCCATGCTATTGCCTCCGCGCTTTCCCCGACAGCGACGAGACGTCGACCCGGAACACCCGCGTCTCCTCAGAGAGCGCCGCGATGTACAGTAGGCCCTCCTCCTCGAAGCCCGGCGAGTACTTCCCGGCGAACCGCTCGAGCGCGGCCTGCTTCTCGGTGCCGAGCGCCTCGGTGGCCACGCCCTCGACGATGCAGCTCTCGAAGAGGGTGCTGAAGTCTTCCGGCAGCACCTCCACCCGACCCACGACGCAGAACGAGACCCGTGGATCGTGCGCCAAGTGCTCCAGCTTCCGCCCCTCTCGCGCGCAGTGCACGTAGATGACACCGTCCAGAACGCAGTAGGAGAGCGGCACGCCGTAAGGCGCGCCCTCCGGCGAAACGGTGGAGAGGACGCCGTGGCCGCCCTGCTCGAGGATGCGCCACGCGTCGTCCTCCGCGATCCGCCGATCGCTCCTACGCATCGGGAGCCTCGAGCGGCGGTCTGTTGGCGCGGCTGGGTCGGCAGGCGTCGACTGGCGCCTGGCCGAGCAACGCGAACATGCTCTTCACGGTTACGCCTCCTGGGGCCACCCGAAGGGCTCGCGTGGCCGGCTGCTGTAGCCTACCCGTCCTGCGCGTACGTCCCCTCACCGATCGCGCTACTCGTGTCGACCCGAGAACGGTCCGCCGGAGCAGCGTCCCCTACATTGGCGGCACTGGGGCGCCAGCAGCCGGCGCACCGGAGTAGGGGGACGATCATGAGCCAGACCGGATTGGACGTCTTCGATCACACGCTGCACCAGACGAATGCATGGCTCAAGACCATCCAGGGACACCTCGGCTGGGGGGATCGGCAACTCGCCTACCACGCGCTCCGGGCGACGCTGCAGACGCTGCGCGACCGGATTCCGCCCGACTTGGCGGCGAACCTCGCCGCCCACTTGCCGCTCCTGGTTCGGGGGATCTACTACGAGGGCTGGACGCCGAGCTCGACCCCCCAGCGCCTCCGTACCCAGGAGGAGTTCCTGGCGGTCGTTGCAGAACGCTACGGCCACCGCGAGCCCGTCGCCTTCGACGACCTCGTCCGTGCGGTGTTCGCCACCCTCGACACCTACGTCACCCACGAACAGCTCGACAAGGTCCGTCATGCGCTCGGCGATGACCTCCGGGCGATGTGGCCGGCGGCACCGAGCGGTCGCTGAGCGAAGCGCTGGCCGCGCGGGATGACACCGCCCGCGCGGTTCGAAACCCGCAAACGGACGTCGGCGCTGCGTGAGGCCCGCGAAGCGTAGCGCGTCGCGCGCACCTACCCGCACGCGCCAGAGCATGTCGCTGCCGTGATTCTGCGGCCGCGGTGCGGGATCGCCGACGACACAGGGGACATCCGTCACTACCAAGCGATCAACGAGCGTGCTAGGCGGGGTTGGGCGCCCGTATCCCGTGAATCAGGAGGGCGAAACGCCATGGCTCGAGCGTCGCAGTCTGTCAACTGGCCGGCCCTCGTCGTAGGCGGCGTCCTGCTCGTGCTCGCCGTTGCCTATCTCACGCTTCGTTCAGCCGACATGCCGACACTGCAGTTCCTGGCGTTCGGCCCCAACCCGAAGCCGGGTGAGCGGGGGGTCTTCGCAGTGGGAGGCGGAGACTCGATCGTCTTGAACCGCGCCGTGGAGTTCGACGTCGCCTCTGACGCACGCTCTTCGTGCCCAACCGCAGTCCGCCTCGAACGCTTCAGCGCGATCGGAGCCAACGCTCAGGATCTGTTGCTGATGGTGTACGGCACCCGTCCAGATGGCGCCTGCCTCATGCCCTTGGCACCCGACGCCAGCCGCGCTCACGTCTACTCCCACACCGACAGCGCGCCTGCACCGCGCGAGGAGTTCGTCGTCTCGCCGGTGCCGCTGTACCGAGACCTGTACCTGCTGCGACCGGTCGAGCCCATCGGACGCGGCGACTGGCTGCTGTATCTACCGCGTCCGGCCGAAGGAAGGGGCGACGGCGAAGGTCCGGCGCTGTACATGTTACGCGTGGACTGATGCCTGGCGGTCCGCCAATCGCGCGACCGTCAAGCAGTCGTGAGCTCCACGATCTTCGACGGCGCCCCCGCTTCCTGTCGCCGGGTCCAGGTGCTGGTGCAGGGGATCTTGTCCAGGTCGGCGCGGTGCGCGTAGCGGCGAGCGACATCGGCCACCTCGGCGAGCAGCCCCTCTTCGAGCGTGGTGGGCTCGAGGCCGAGGCCCAGCAGCAGGTCGTTGCTCACGTGCAGATCGTTCTCGGCCGCTTCAGAGCGCGGGTTCGGCACGAACTCCACGCGGGCGCCCGTGAGCCGCGCGACGATTCCGGCCAGGTCGCGCACCCGGTGCGTCTCGGTCATCTGGTTCAGGATGCGCACCCGGTTCCCTGGCTCGGGCGGGCGCTCGAGCGCCAGCTGGATGCAGCGCACCGTATCGCGGATGTGGATGAACGCCCGCGTCTGACCGCCCGTGCCGTGCACCGTGAGCGGGTACCCGACCGCCGCTTGCATCAGGAAGCGGTTGAGCACGGTGCCGTAGTCGCCGTCATAGTCGAAGCGGTTGATGAGCCGCTCGTCGCGTAGCGTCTGCGGCGTGTTCGTGCCCCACACGATCCCTTGGTGCAAGTCAGTGATGCGCAGGCCGTCGTTCTTGGCGTAGTACGCGAAGAACAGCTGGTCCTGCGTCTTGGTCATGTGGTAGATGCTGCCCGGGTTGGACGGGTAGAGGATCTCCTGACGCACGCGCGAGCCGTCCTCCGCCACCACCTCGACCGGCAAGTAGCCCTCGGGGATCCGCATGCCCGCCGTGCCGTAGCCGTACACGCCCATCGTGCCCAAGTGCGCGAGGTGGACGTCGATGCCGCTCTCCACGATCGCGGCCAGCACGTTGTGCGTCGCGTTCAGGTTGTTGTCGACCGTGTAGCGCTTGTGACGGCTCGACTTCATCGAGTACGGCGCGGCACGCTGCTCGGCGAAGTGGACGATGGCGTCGGGACGCTCGCCCTCGATGAGCGAGAGCAGGCGCTCGTAATCGCGCGCGACGTCGAGCCGCTCGAAGCCGATCGGGCGCCCGCCGAGCTCTTGATGAGCGCGCAAGCGCGCGCCGAGCGGCTCGATCGGCGTGAGCGAGTAGGCCTCGAGCTCGTGCTCGATGCTGCGGCGCGAGAGGTTGTCGACGATGACCACGTCGTGGCCGAGATCAGCTAGATGGAGCGAGGTGGGCCAGCCGCAGAAGCCGTCACCACCCAAGATCAGAATGCGCATCCCACACCTTACCGGGCGCACGCCTGCGGCCGCGTCGCGGGATGCGCACCAGCACTCCGCAGGGGCAGCGCGACCACGGGCCCTCAGCCGACAAGACCGATCGCCGTACTCAGCGCGAGTCGCTCTGCGCCGGCTCGGGCTCAGGGAGTACGTCGCGGCGACCAGCCCCTTCCGAGCGACGCCTGCTCGAGCCGGAGCAGGCCGAGACAGTCGTGCGGCCTGGGCTCCTCCGGCGCGAGCGCCGCGTAGCGCTCGAACAGCGTCTCCGCCGCGTCCAGCTCGCCTCGGCTGAGGGCAATGCGCCCCAGCCAGTGGTACGCCTGAGCGAACTCCGGGTCGCGCCTGAGGGCCTCACGGAACTGCTCGGTAGCCTCCTCGTCCAACCTCGAGTTCCGGTGGTAACGGAGCCCGAGGTAGGTAGGCAGGTCGTGCCCTCGAGGATCGCTTCGCGGTGATCGGCGCGACGCTGTACTGGCGCCGTACCACCACCGGCTTTCGTGTCCTGGAGCAACGGACCTTCCTCGATCGGCGCGTCGGCTCGCTCGACACCCACGAGCTGATAACAGGTCCCCGCCTCGTTGCGGTGGCCACACCGCCCCGAGCGCAGGCGGGGCATCGGATCGGTGGCGGCCGATGCGTCACCAGGTGTTGCCGCCACCGGGTGGCGGCCAGGCACCGAGGATGCGCCGCATCAGCACCACCTGGCCCAAGTGGTAGGCGTTGTGACCCGTGAACCACACCATCCTGAGCCCGACGGTGAAACGCCCCCCAGGATGAAGCGCTCGAGGAGCTCCGGTTCGCGGGCCATCTCGCGGGGGCGCTCGAGACTGGCTGGTTTGCTCGCTTCATCGCTACGGGTAGCATCTCATCGCTCATGTCCCTCGTTACGGCGCGAACCGTTGCCAATGGCCTTCGGAGACGAACTGCACGGTTCCATCGACCACAGCGATGGCGGTCTCGTCGTCGATCGCGTAGGTCGGTACCGGTAAATCGGCAGCCATGCGTGTCGCCCTGGCCGTGGAACTCTCCGGGTGGTCCTCGTGATCGAGATGCGGGAGCAACGCGAAGTCGACGAGTCCCAGTCCCTGCTCGATGACGAAGGGCGTACTCGGGTCGTCGTACGTCTCTCCGAAGACCGGCGCGGTCACCATGCTGCCGGCGCTCACCCCGACGTACACCGTCTCGCGCAGCGACGGCAGGAGCTTTGCCAGTCCGGACTCCCGCATCCAGCGGCCCAGGTAGAGGACATCACCGCCATACACCAGCAGGGCTGCCGCCTCTTGGACGGCAGCGATCCACACCTCCTCGTCGAGGCTGGGCAGGGCTGTGAGTTCCAGGACGCCCAACGACTTCCAGCCGAGTTCGCACATGGGGTTGGCGGTCGAGCCGCTGATGAACTGGTAGGCCGCCGAAGGCCCGCCGGGGAAGGGGTACAGCGCGGTGGGGATGCAGAGGGCATGGGACTCGGCAACCGGTTTGCCCAAGAGGTCGACCAGCGCGTCGTGGATGCTCGCGTTCTTGATGCCGGCGGACGTGAGCAGGTACTTCATGACACCCCTCCTCGTCAATCGAGTGGGAGCCGTGAGGCCCCTCGATCGTAACGATCTTGGCGCGATTGAGCGGCGCGAGGTCTAGGGTGACGACATGGCAGGCGATGCGCGTTCTCGGGCGCTCGCTCGTCCACAGTGGGCGAAGCGCCGCTGCTCGGCGAGCCGGAGGTCGACACGAGGTCCGGCTGGGAAGAGCCGCTTCCCCGCGCTCACCAGGTCGGCGTCCTCCACGAACCCATCGAGCGACGTGAGCATCGAGTAGATCAGCTTCGCCATCGGGGCCTCCGTGGGACCGGAGCCGGCGGAGGTCAGCGCGCTGGCCAATGGCGACGCGTGGAGACCCGCGCCGCACGGCTGCGCTACGGTGTACGCGGCCCACGGGCACACGCGTGCCTCGCTCCCTCGGACCGCCGACGACGCATCGTCGTCCACCGAGGAGCGCTCGGGCTGACGAGGGGGTGCCGGATGCCACGCTACCTGATCTCGTTCGATGACGGCGCGATGGTCTTCCCGAAGGAAGATCTGCCGGACGTCGCCAGGGCCTCGCACGCGGTCGTGGCCGAGGCCAAGGCGGCCGGCGTGTGGGTCTTTGGCGGGGGCCTCATGAGCCAACGCGCGAGCATCGTTGCCGCCGACGGCAAGGTCACCGACGGCCCGTTCCCGGAGACCAAGGCGGTCATCGGAGGGTTCTCGGTCGTCGAGGTACCGTCGCACCAGGACGCCCTCGAGTGGGCCGCCAAGATCGCCGCCGCCTGTCGCTGTGCCCAAGAGGTGCGGGTCATCATGGACGACCC
>SKMG01000096.1 GCA_007121175.1 Trueperaceae bacterium
ACCGCGCGCGGGAGCCCTTCGCGTTCGCGCGCCGCCGTGTCGAAGCGCCCCAGCACGCCAACCGGCGTCAGGTGTCGGCGCAGCGTGGCGACGATCGCGTCGAGGTGCGGCTCGAGCGCGGCGCAGCCGTTCTGGACGACCAGCACCGGACCCAGCCGGTCGACGACGAGCCCCGGCAGGCCGTCGGCCTCGGCATGCACGCAGCGGTAGCCGTCCGCTCCGGCCATGCCCGCGGAGGGATCGCGGACGAGCGCGGCGCGGCGCTCCAGCGCGGCTTCGCAACGGGCGACGAGCGTCGCCTCGTCCACCGGTGCGTCGATCGAGTGCACGAGCCGCACCGCGAGCTCAGAGGAGGGGTGCACGGCCGCCCAGCCCAGGGTGCGGCCGCGGCGGTTCAGCACCGGCGCGAAGCCGGGCTCCTCGGCCGGACGCATGACGTCCGAGCGGTAGACCCAGGGGTGACCGGCGGCGAGCCGCGCAGCCCCACGCCCGGACACCACGACCGGCGGGAGCAGGCGGCGATGCGGCACGGCGCATGCTACCAACGGCGTCGCTGCGGCCCGGATGCGCCGCGACGAAGGCGTCGAGTACGCCCGCGAAGTCGCTTCGGCACAACGGCAATCTTCGTTGATTCCGAGTACCATTGGGTACTCTTGGCGGTTCCGGCGAGCGCGGTAGCAGATATGCTCGCGACACGAAAGGAGCCGCGCGAGAGCGAGCCGTGCGTGTTCTCGAAGAAAGGAAAGATCATGAGCCTAACGACACTGGAAAGCGTGCTGAACCATGCGCTCAAGGATCTCCTGAGCGCCGAGAAGCAGTTCCGCGACGCGCTGCCGAAGCTCTCCGAGGCCGCCGCCAACCGCGAGCTGGCGAGCGCGCTGCTCGAGCACCGCGACGAGACCGTGCACCACATCGAACGCCTCGAGCGCTGCTTCGAGCTGCTCGGGAAGTCGCCGCGATCGGAGAAGTGCGAGGCCGCCGAGGGCCTGGTCGAGGAAGGCAAGAGCATCATCGAGGAAGGCGGGGAAGGTCCCTCGTTCGACGTGGCCATCGTCGGCGCCGCCCGCAAGGTCGAGCACTACGAGATCGTCTCCTACGCCGACGCCTGCGAGTACGCCAAGAACCTCGGTCACCAGGAGCTGGAGAACGTCTTGCGCGAAACTCTCCAGGAGGAGCAGGTCACCGATTCGAAGCTCCACAAGCTCGGCGAGCGGCTGGTGATGGAGGCGAAGCGCAGCGCCTGAGCGCGCTCGTCTGGGCGCCGGCGGCACCTAGCGCCCTCGATGCGCGGGGGCAGTGTGTCACGCCCCTCGGGGCACGTGGCATACTGCCCCTCGTGTGCGGCGGCGGGGTGCCGCGCCGACCGAGGAGGTCGCCATGTCCGGCATCGCCATCCTAGGCGCCCAGTGGGGCGACGAAGGCAAGGGGAAGGTCGTCGACGCTCTGGCTGCCGACGCTGATCTCGTCGTCCGCTTCTCTGGCGGCGCCAATGCCGGCCATACCGTCGTGGTCGACGACGAGGTGTTCAAGCTCCACCACCTCCCCTGCGGAACGCTGCACGACAAGCCAACGTCGGTGCTCGGCGGCGGCATGGTGATCGACCCTTGGAGCTTCCGCGACGAGCTCGAGGGGCTGCGCGAGCGGCGCGATCCCGGGCGCGTGCTGATCTCGTTTGAAGCCCACCTGGTGCTGCCGCATCACAAGAAGAACGACGAGGGCGGCGGCTTCGTGGGCACCACCGGCCGCGGGATCGGACCGGCGTACTCCGACAAGGCGCGGCGGCTCGGCATCCGGTTCGGCGACCTGACCGACGAGTCCCGGCTGCGGGAGGCGCTGCAGCGGCTCATCGACGGCAAGCCGAACTCGACCGCCCGGGTCGGCTGGAAGGGCGTCGACGCCGCCATGGACGAACTCGCTGAGGTTCGCGACTACCTGGCCCCGTTCGTCGCGGACACCGGAGCGTTGGTCCGTGCGGCCCTCGCCCAGCGTCAGCGGGTGCTGTTCGAGGGCGGCCAGGGCACCATGCTCGACCTCTCGTATGGCACCTACCCCTTCGTGACGAGCTCGCACCCCACCGTCGGCGGCATCCTGGTCGGCGCCGGCGTCTCGCACCGTGCCCTGCACGGAGTCTACGGCGTCGTCAAGGCGTTCACCACCCGCGTCGGGCATGGTCCGTTCCGGACCGAGCTGCGTGGCGAGCTGGCGGAACGCCTGCGCGGCACCGGCGAGCACCAGTGGGACGAGTTCGGCACCACCACCGGCCGGCCGCGCCGGGTCGGCTGGCTCGACCTGCCGCAGCTGCGCTACGCCAGTGACATCAACGGCTTCGACGGGCTCGTCGTCACCAAGCTCGACGTGCTCTCCGGCCTCGAGGAGGTGCGCGTGTGCGTCGACGTCGACGCGGGCGGCGCGCCCGTGTACGCGGTGCTGCCCGGATGGGGCGACTTGGCCGGGCTCGGTACGCGCGAGGCGCTGCCGCGCCAGGTGCTCGAGTACCTGAGCCTCATCGAGGAGGCCACTGGGGTCCCGGTCGCGATGTTCTCCACCAGCCCCAAGCGCGCCGACACCTACGGCGCGGTGCGCTGGGACGGCTAGGCGAGGGAGGCGCGAGGTCCGCATGCTCCTGCCGCTGGCCCTCGCGACGCTGGCGGCGGGCGGCGCCGGGCTGGCCGCCTGGCGCATCGCCGACCGGATTGCCAGCGGCCTGCTCGTACCGACACCCTACGGACTGCAGCCGGAGTTCACGGTGACGCGTTACGAGGCGGGCGCCGCCGGCGACTGCTGGGGCAGCGTCGTGCTGCCGCTGCCGCAGAGCGCGCGCCCGCCGCAGTTCGCGCGAACCGCCGCCGAGGGTCGCTACGGGCTGCTGTGGGAGGACGGAGGCTCCGTCGGCCACGGCCGCTCCGTCGGCCACGGCCTGCTCGGGCCCTGCTCGGCGCGTGACGAGCTCAGCGTCACCCGCCCGCTCCGTGTGGTGCAGGGCGCCCCGCCGCGTGCCGGCGCGCCCGCGCGCCTCGATTCGACGATCTTCCGGCGCGACCCGCTGCGCGATCACGGCCTGCCCTTCGAGGACGTTCGGATCGACGGACCGGTAGGCACGATAGCGGCCTGGTGGATCGAGCGCCAGAGCGCGAGCGCGGTGGTGATGGTCCACGGGCGCCGTCGCGGCGACCGGACCGAGGCGCTCCGGGCGCTGCCGACCGTGGCCGCCGCGGGCGTCAGCGTGCTCGTGACCAGCTATCGCAACCACGATGCGAGCGACCGCAGCCCGGATGGGCTGTTCCACTATGGCGCGAGCGAGGCGGACGACCTACTCGCCGCCGTATCGTGGCTGCGAGACCGAGGGATCGAGCGCCTGGCGCTGGTGACCTACTCGATGGGCGGCGCGGTCGCGCTGTTGGCGCGCGAGCGCTGGCCAGGTACGGCTCCCGCGCTGCTCGGGATCAGCATGGACGCGCCCTTGCTGGACCCAGGTGCGGTGGTGACGCGGCGCGTGCGCCGCGTGGGACTGCCGCGGCTCGCGGCACGGCTCGGGCTGGCGCTGGCGGCGCGAAGGACCGGCGTGGACTTCGCGTCGCTCGACCTGCTCCGGTTCGCTCCGATGCTCGACGTGCCGGTGCTGGTGCAGATGACCGCGGAGGACGGCACCATACCGGTGGACCTGGTCGACGCCTTCGCCGCCTGCGCGCCGAGTCGCTGGCTCGACTATCGCCGGCTCGAGCGCGGCGAGCACGTCGAGTCCTGGAACGTCGACCCGGAGGGCTACGAGTCTGCCCTGAGCGCATTCCTCGAGCGCGCGCTCAGGCTCTGAGCCGGGGAGACCACGGTGGCAGGGCGCGTTCGCCGCTGCGAGGGGCTTCGCCAGGCCGCGACCCTAGCCGCGCTCGGCGAGCGGCACGAAACGCTTGCCGAGCTCGCCCCGGTACTGCAGCCGCGGGCGCACGAGGTGGTTGTCGGCGTACTGCTCGTACAGGTGCGCCATCCAGCCGCTCACTCGGGCGACCGCGAAGACCGGGGTGTACATGTCGACGGGGATGCCCAGCATCCGGTACACGCTCGCCGAGAAGAAGTCGAGATTCGCCCTGATGTTGGATTTCCCCCGCGCGTTCATCTCGCGCTCCATGACGCGCTCCATCTCGAGGGACATGTGGAAGTACTTCGCCTCGGAGGACGTCTCGGCGAGCTTCTCGGCCACGTCGCGCAGGATCTTGCCCCGCGGGTCGAGCACCCGGTAGACGCGGTGGCCGAAGCCCATCACTCGCCCCCGTGGCTTCGCGAGCGTGTCGAGCACGTACTGCTCGATCTTCTCGACGCTGCCGATCTGCTCGAGCGTCCGCATCACCGCCTCGTTGGCCCCGCCGTGCAGCGGACCCTTGAGCGAGCCGACGGCCGCGGCGATGGCGCTGTAGGCGTCGGTGAGGGTGCTCGCAGAGGTGCGTGCGGTGAAGGTGCTGGCGTTGCTGCCGTGCTCGGCGTGCAGCAGCAGAGCGGTGTTCAGGACGCGGATCGCGGCGTCGTTGGGCACCTCGCCGTTGAGCATCCAGAGGAAGTTGCCGGCCAGACCGAGGTCCGACCTCGGCTCGAGCGGCGCTTCACCCCGGCGGAGGCGCTCGAAGGTGGCTACCAGGTTCGGGAACTGCACGACCAGCGACAGGCCGATTCGGCGCAGGTTGTCCGGGTCGATCTCGTCCGGGTTCTGGTCGAAGGCGGCGAGCATCGCTGCGGCGGCCTGCAGCATGTGCATCGGGTCGGTACCTGGGGGCAGGCACAGCAGCAGTTCCATCACCTTGTCCGGGATGGGGTAGTGCGGCACCAGCTCTGCACGGAAGTCCTCGAGCTGCTTCGCGGTGGGGAGCTCCCCGTGCCACAGCAGGTACACGACCTCCACGTAGGTGGCCTCGGTCAGGTCGCGGATGTCGTAGCCGCGGTAGAAGAGCTCGCCGCGTTCACCGTCGATGTGGCATATGTCGCTCTCCGCGAAGTAGACGCCGGCGAGACCGTGGTGGATGGTCGGTTCCATGCTACCTCCCAAGGGTGCTCCGCCAAGCCGCCTGAGTGCCCGGCGAGGGCGGGAGAGCACCAACGATACCCATCGAGCGCAGATCACGCTGAGGCCGCGGACACCGTTGCGGCGGCGAGCCGCTGCCCGAACCCGCGGAGTCTACCCCCTCGCGTCCTCCGAGTCGCTCGCTGGCGACGCCTGCGGGTCGTCCCCGCCGGCTTCGCGCTCGGTCGAGCCCGGCTCGGGGAGGGCGCTCGCTCCCGCAGGCAGACCTCGGTCCGGCGGCGCTGCCTGTGGATCGCGCCCCTGCGTCGCGGGCGAGTTGGGCTGGTGCGGTGGTTCGGGCGGTGCCGGCGTGGTGTTGGGCTCGGGCGCTGCTGATCGGGTGTTGGGCTCGGGCGGTGCCGGCGGCGAGGCCGTGCGGCCCTGAGCAGCGGCATCCGGAGGAGCCGCGGCGGCGACCCCACGCATCGGCGGCGGGAAGGGCCGCTCATCGCGAGCGTCGCGCCACAAGAGCGCGATACCGATCGCGATCAGCACCACCGGGAGCCACGCCGATCGGAGCACGCCGCTGTCCGCGAGGCCGGCTATCAGCCCGATCGCCACCAGCACCGCGCCGAGGTAGGCGGCCCAGCGCCCGCCTCTCGACTCGATCCGGTCCACGGCGACCAGCGCGGCACCCAGGCTCACCAGGAAGATGCCGTCGTAGCGGAAGAGCCCCGTGAGCAGCACGCCGAGCGCGCTCCCAGCGAAGATGCCGCCGAGCAGCAAGAAGGCGTAGCC
>SKMG01000362.1 GCA_007121175.1 Trueperaceae bacterium
GCGTCGCGGGCCGGCCTCTCGCACAGCGCCTCTCACGGTACACGCACTCGATCGCGACGATCGTTCACCAGCACCACCAGGTGGCGATGCTACAGGTCCGGCCGCCGCCGCGGCAATGACCTCGCGATTGCGTGCCAGACGAGACCAACGGCCATGAGGCCGAGGCCGACGAGCCATATGTCTCGTTCTACGAAGAATGCAAGTGCCAGGCAGCTGACGAGGCCGGCGGCGGCCGCCCAGCGCGGGTAGATGCGCGCCCCCGGTGGCAGCTTGAGGGCGGCGAGATTCGTGATCGCGTAGTACACGAGCACGGTGAAGGCGCTGAAGGTCCAGGTGATCCGCACGTCGCCGAGCAGCGCCAGGCCCGCGATGAGGATAGCCACGGCGATCACCGCCGCCCTGGGCGTGCGCCCCCGAGCGTCGAGGCGTCCGAACAGCGCCGGCATGTCCCGGCGCCGGCCCATGGCGAGCAGTACCCGGGAGAGGCCGAGCAGCAAGTTGAGCAGCACCCCGACCATGGCCGTGATGGCGCCGACGGCCAGCACCGTGGGGGCCAACGCGACCTCGAAGCCGCGGGCGGCGACCTCGAGTGGTGCGGCTCGTTCGTGCGCCTCGCCCAGGACCGCCGTCCCCGCCGAGCCCACGCCCACGGCAGCGACGGCCAGGTAGACGAGCATCACCGCCACCAGGGCCGTGACGATGGCCCGTGGGATGGTCGAGCGTGGGTCGCGCACCTCCTCGCCGAGCGTCGCGATGCGGCCGTAGCCGGTGTACGCCACGAACATCAGCGCCGAGGCGTGCAGTAGCGCGCTCAGGGGCGCCCTGCCCTCCTCGGGTTGGAAGAACGGCGAGAAGTTGGCCGCCCCGTGCTCCAGCGCCGAGGGCAACCCGGCGATCACGAACACCGCCAGGCTCGCGAGCGTGATGGTGACGATGGCGATGTTGGTGCGGCTCGAGTGGCGGACGCCGGCCGTGATGACGAGCGTGAGGACGAGGATGACGGCCAGCGCCAGTGGCACCAGGTGGGCGCCGGCAGCCGCGCCCACCAGGTGCAGCGCGTAGCCGGAGAAGCCGAGCGCAGCGGTCGCGGCCGAGCCGCTCTTGGCCAGCAGGAACACCCAGCCGGCGAGGAAGCCGAACCAGGAGTTGAGGTAGCGGTAGCCATACTCGTAGGTACCGCCGGACACCGGATGGCTCGCGGCGAGCTGGGCGCTCGAGAGACCGTTGAACGTCGCCACCACCGCGCCGATGGCGACGGCCAGCACCACGGAGGGGCCGGCGATCCCGGCGGCGACGCCGAGCGACACGAAGACGCCGGTGCCGATGATGCTGCCCAGGCCCATCATCGCTGCACCGAAGACCCCGAGCTCCCGGTGCAGCCGCTGCGGTTCGCTCATGGACCGCTGCCTCCGTTCCGACGGCCGACCCGGCTCATCGCTCGACGAGATTCGCCTCGAACCAGTCGCGCGCCGAGCGGATCACCACCTCGAGCGCGCCCTCCTCCTCGAAGAGGTGGCTCGCCGCCGGTACGATCTCGAGCTCCGCGCTCTCCGGCAGCCGGCGGAAGGCCTGCTCATTCAGGTCGATCACCACCGGATCGCGCTCCCCGACGATGAGCAGGGTCGCCGCGCGCACGTCGTCGAGCGCATCGCCGGCGAGATCGGGTCGGCCGCCGCGAGAGACCACAGCGCCCACCCGGTCGGGCCGGTGCGCCGCGGCGATCAGCGCCGCACCGGCGCCGGTGGAGGCGCCGAACAGGCCGGCCGGCAACGCGCTCAGGTCAGGCTGCTCATAGACCCAGTCGAGCGCGGCCTCGAGGCGCCGAGCGAGCAGATCGATATCGAACCGATGCTGCCTGGTGCGCTCGTCGACGCGCTCCTCCTCCTCGGTCAGCAGATCGATCAGCAGCGTCGCGATGCCGCCTTCGTGCAGCCCCTGCGCCACGTAGCGGTTGCGCGGACTGTGCCGGCTGCTGCCGCTGCCGTGGGCGAACACCACGATCGCACGGGCACCGTCAGGTACCACCAGGTCGCCGCGGATCTCCACGCCGTGCGCCTGGATCCGGATCGACCGTTCCTCCTGTGAAGCCATGCTCGCCTCCTCAACGCTGGCTGCTGCTCGAGCGCGCGAGCAGGTCCTGGACCTCCTCGTCGGTGGTCTGCGAGAAGTGCCGGTACCACCTGCCGACTCCGAGGAACGGCTGAGGCGTTTCGACGCAGACCACCTCGTCGACCATGCCCCGGAACTCGTCGCAGGTCTCGGGCGCAGCGGTCGGGACGGCCACCACGACCGCCGCGGGCTCACGCGGTGCGAGCGCGCTGACCGCCGCGCGCATCGTCGCGCCCGTCGCCAACCCGTCGTCGACCAGCAGCACGGTCTTGCCCCGCACGTCGAGCGGTTCCCTGCCGCCGCGGTAGATGCGCTCGCGCCGCTCGAGCTCCGCGCGCTCCCGCTCGGCCACTGCTTCGGCCTGGGCGTCGCTGATGCCGAGGTGCCGGATGATGTCCTCGTTGCGTACCATCACGCCACCGCTGGCGATGGCGCCCATCGCCAACTCGGCCCGACCCGGCGTGCCGAGCTTGCGAACGACGTAGACGTCGAGCGGCGCATCGAGGGCGCGGGCGACCTCGTATGCGACCGGCACGCCCCCGCGAGGCAAGGCCAGCACCACCACGTCGTCACGTCCCCGGTAGTGCTCGAGTGCCGCGGCCAAGCGTCTGCCGGCATCCGTTCGGTCCATGAACAGTGGCATGTCGGTCCTCCGGTTCCCGCGATGGCTGCACCGCGCTGCGCGCCTCCGGGCGCCCCGCCTGATCGAGCCGCCTGGCGCGGGCAGCCCAGACCAGTCTAGGAGGGCCTGGATAGGCGCGAGCGTCGGGCCGGTGACGGCGGTCGCGCGGCACCCGGCTCGAACCGCGACCGAGACCCGTACGGCTCGAGCCGACCCGGTCTATGCTGGCGCGACTGGTATGGCCGCTCCCGCCGCGCCCCGGGGCGCCCCCACCACCTCACGCTCCCGGCCGGCGACCCACCCCGCGGCGGCACGCCACGTGCGGCACTGGCGCCAGGAAATGAACAGCGCGGCCTTGTTCACCGGTCTGGCAGCGATCGAGCGCATCGCGCGCCGGCGCCGGGCCTATGAACGTCTCGCCGCGGTCGAGGCGCGCCACTCCGAGCGGTACGCGCTCGAGCTGGCGCGAGCCGGGATCCGCTTGCCTCCGTTCGAGCCGTCGTGGCGGACCCGCTTCCTGCTCGCCCTCGCGCGCCGCCTCGGCACGGTAGCCGTGCTGCCGCGCATCGCCATGCTCGAGCGGGCAGACGCTCGCGGTTACCGGCTCGACGACCCCGACTTGGCGCCGTACGACGAGGAGCTCGCCAACGCCGTGTGGCTGGCGGAGTTCGCCGGCGTCGAAGCGGGCGAGGCGCTGAAGCGGCTGCTGCTGCGCTGCCGCCGGAGCGTGCTCCTGGTACTGGGCAGCGCGCTCTTCGCTGTGTCGCTGGCACTGGGACGCAACGTCCAGCTCGAGGGGCTGTTCTTCGGTCTGTTGGCCGGCGTGACGGTCGGCCCCGTCACCCATTACCTGCTGGGTAAGGGAGTGGCCGCACTCGGCATCGGACGCGTGTGGTGCGGCTGGGCCTGCTGGACCGCTGCCTTGCTCGATCAGCTGCCGTACCGCCGCAGCCCCGGCTGGTTGCCCGTCGGCGCGCGGCGGCTGCGCTACGCGTCGTTCGCCGCGTCGGCGGCGCTGGTGCTGCTGCTCGGGCTCGGCTTCGGCTATCGCCAGGGCGCCGTGGGAGGCGATGCAGCACGCTGGTTCCTGATCGGCAACGCGGTCTACTGGCTCGTGGGCGCCGCGCTGGCGCTGGCGCTGCGGGACAACCGCGCCTTCTGCAAGTACGCGTGCCCGGTCTCGGTGGTGCTGCGCTGGAGCGCGCGACCGGCGCTGGTCAAGGTCTCCGGAGATGCCGAGGCGTGTCGCGCGTGCTCCTCGCAGGCCTGCGTCAGATCGTGTCCGATGGACATCCGCTTACCGGACTACGTGATCGCCGGCAAGCGGCTGCTCTCGAGCGAGTGCATCGTGTGCCTGCACTGCGTTGCGGTCTGCCCGCCGAACACGCTCGGCATGTCGATCGGCCTCGACCTCTCGGGGCCCGATCTGCTGCGCGAGCGCGAGCCGCTCCCGGACGCGCCGGTTGATGGCCGGCGCGGTGTAGGGTGGAGGGCGCTCGGGCACGTGCAGGTCGCGAGAGCGCGCAACGGCTCACGCCAGTCTTCGCCGCGGGTCGGGGCGGCGGCTCGAGACCGGTCGACACCGCCGCTTGAGGAGGTACAGCCATGGCACCCCGCTTCGTCCTCGCGCACGATCTCGGCACCACCGGCGACAAGGCGTCGTTGTACGACGCCGAAGGGCAGCTCGTAGGCAGCAGCCTGGTCGGCTACGCGACCGAGTACGCTCGTCCGCTGTGGGCCGAGCAAGATCCCGAGGCGTGGTGGCAGGCCGTCTGCGGCTCGACGCGCGCGCTGCTCGCGCAGACTCGCGTCAGCCCCTCGGAGATCGCCTGCGTCGCGTTCTCCGGCCAGATGATGGGGTGCGTCGCGATCGACGCCAAGGCCCGCCCGCTGCGCAACGCCCTGATCTGGGCCGACCAGCGCGCCGGCGAACAGCAGCGCCGGCTCGAAGGGCGCATCGACCCCGAGACCGCCTACCGCATCACCGGCCACCGCCTCAGCAGCTCTTACTCGCTGGCCAAGATCCTGTGGCTGCGCGACCACGAACCCAACGTGTTCCGCGACGCGCGCGCCTTCGTCAACGCCAAGGATGCGATCGTCGCGCGCCTCACCGGCGCGTTCGTCACCGACTACTCGGACGCTTCCGGCACCAACCTCATGGAGCTCGAGGCGCGAGCGTACTCCGACGCGATGCTCGACGCCGCCGAGCTCGATCCGGCGAAGCTGCCCCAGCTCAGAGCGTCGACCGACGTCGTGGGCGAGATCGGCGCGTCGGTCGCCGAGGAGGTCGGCCTCCCGGCCGGCGTGCCGGTGGTGATCGGCGGCGGCGACGGCTGCTGCGCCGCGCTGGGGGCCGGCGTGTGGCGCGAGGGCGCCGCCTACAACTACGTCGGCTCGTCGTCCTGGATCGCGCTCGCCTCGGAGCGACCGGTCTACGACCCGGAGCAGCGGACCTTCAGCTGGGCGCATGTGGTGCCTGACCTGTTCAGCCCCTGCGGCACGATGCAGGCTGCGGGCGCCTCCTACGCCTGGACCAGGGACGTGCTGGGCGTGCGCGAGGCAGAGCTGAGCGCGCGCGACGGGCGATCGGTCTACGAGCACCTCAACGAGCTCGCGGCTGCCGCCCCGGCCGGTTCGCGCGACCTGCTCTACCTGCCCTACCTGCTCGGAGAGCGTAGCCCCCGCTGGAACCCGAACGCGCGGGGCGCCTTCGTCGGCCTCACCGTCCGCCACGGCCGAGCGGAGCTGGTGCGCTCCGTGCTCGAGGGCGTCACCATGAACCTGCGGGTGATCTTGCAGGCGCTCACCAAGCAGGGCATCGCGGTCCAGACGGTGCGCGTGATCGGCGGCGGCGCGGCGGGCCGCTTCTGGAACCAGCTGATGGCCGACATCTACGGGCTCCCGATCGAGCGCATGACGCACCTCGAGGAGGCGACCTCGATGGGCGCGGCGGTCGCCGGCGGGGTCGGCGTGGGCCTCTACGACGACTTCTCGATCATCGA
>SKMG01000444.1 GCA_007121175.1 Trueperaceae bacterium
GAGCTGTGCTACGCGGCCCGTACCGCAGGTTACCTGCAGCGTGACGCGCTGCCGCGCAAGCCGCACCTGGCGGTGACGCCGGTCACCATCGAGAACAAGGCGACCGATCCGTTGCAGTTCGAGCGGCTGCAGGTGCCGGTGCCCCAGCTGGGCGTCTACGTCGATACCAGCGGCGTGCTGTGGACCAACGCAGTGCAGCTCACGCGCGAGAGCAACGGCGACGTGGCGGCCGTGCGGGTCGAGAGCGGCGTCCCCCTCGGTGCGCGCGGGGCGAGCGAGCGGCTCGCGAAGCCGCGGTCGGTCGCGCCCGCGGGGTCGATGGTGCGGGCCTTCAGTCGGCTCCTGCACATGGGGACGACCTGATGGCGCTCGACCAGACGCTCGATCCGGTAATGGCGTTCGGCGCCTGGTTCCTCGACCCGGCGCACCTCGGAGCGCTGGTGCGCGCGATCCTGTACCTGCTGCTCGGCCTGGTGCTGGCGCGGGCAGCACGCTTCGCAGTCGTGCGCACCTCCGTCGCGCTCTCAGCGCAGCAGCGCACGCTCCTTGCGCGCACGGCCTACTACGGCATCCTCGGGTTGTTCGCCATCTCGGCGATGCGCCAGTTCGGCTTCGACTTCACGGTGCTGCTCGGCGCCGCCGGCATCGTCACGGTGGCGCTCGGCTTCGCCTCGCAAACCTCGGCGGCGAACATGATCGCGGGCCTGTTCATGATCGTCGAGAAGGCCGTCAACATCGGCGAGATCATCACGGTCGACGACGTGACGGGCGAGGTGCTGTCGGTCGACCTGCTCTCGACCAAGCTGCGCACCTTCGACAACCTGCTGGTCCGCATCCCGAACGAGACGATGGTGAAGGCCCGCATCACCACCCTCAACCGCTTTCCGCTCCGGCGTGTGGACGTCAACGTCGGCGTCAGCTACGCATCCGACCTGGCGCTGGTGCAGCGGACGCTGCAGGAGGTCGCGCAGGCCAACCCGCTGTGCCTCGACGAGCCCGGCCCGCTGGTGATCTGGACCGGCTTCGGGGACTCGTCGATCGACTACCTCTTCGCGGTCTGGGGCAAGTCGGAGAACTTCCTCACCCTGCGCAACAGCATCACCCGCGAGATCAAGGCCGCCTTCGACGCCGCCGGCATCGAGATCCCGTTCCCCCAGCGCACGCTGCAACCCGGCAGCACACCGTTGGAGGTGCGCATCTTCCAACCGCCGGCCGGACCCGACGAGGGGCCGGGCGCCCACGACCACGGGCGCGACTCGGACGCCGGGGCGTCGGGCGAGGCGCCGCCACAGCCGTCCTGAGCGCACTCGAGCGCCAGGACCGCGGGCCGCTAGCGCTCGAGGCGCTTCAGCGCGCGCCCGGCAGGCGCCTGAGCGCCTCGATCAGCGGGCGCAGGACCGGTGAGCGGAGCTTGAGCGAGGCCCGGTTCACCACGAAGCGCGCACTGCTGTGGGCGATGACGTCGACCTCCTCGAGGCCGTTGTCGCGCAGCGTGTCGCCAGTCTGGACCACGTCGACCACCGCGTCCGAGAGGCCCGTGATACACGCCAGTTCGACGTTACCCGTCAGGGTCACGACTTCGGCGCCGCTGCCGACGCGCCCGAGGTAGGCCGCCGTCAGTCGCGGGTACTTGGTCGCGACGCGCTCGATGGTGCCGGCCGCGCCGATCGGCCGGATCAGCGACAGGCGACAGGCCGCGAAGCCCAGGTCGACCGGCTCGGCGAGCTGGCTGTTCTGCTCCATGAGCACGTCCTTGCCGACGATCCCGGCATCGGCCACGCCCAGCTCCACGTAGGTGGGCACGTCGCCATTGCGCATCTCGATCACGATGGCGTCGCCCGCGTCGTGCCGCAGGGCACGACCCGGCCCATGCGCCGTGAGGTGCAGGCCGCCGCCGCGCAGCGCCTGCAGGCTCGCCTGCATCACACGCCCCTTGGGCAGCGCCAGCACCAGCTTGCCGGCGTCGGCCGCAGGGGCGCTCACGCCGACGCCTCAGGTGCGCCGTCGAGCAGCGCCTGCAGCGGCTGCACGTTGCGCGCGTCGCCGCCGTGCGGGTCGAGGGGCTCGATGCGGCCGCCGACGAGCAGGAACGGCACGCCGAGCTCACGCGCCTCGAGGCGCGCGGCCTCGGCATCGCGCTCGAGCGAACGCAGCACCCGGACGCCGGCCTTTCGCAGGCGGCGGGCGGCGCCATCGTCGAGCGCGAGCACCAGCGGATCGGGCTCGGTTGCGCTGCGGCGCCGAGCCACCGCGCGTAACAGCCGCTCCAGCCCCAGCGAGAAGCCGGCCGCGGCGGGAAGCAACGCGCCGTCGTAACGGCCACCGCCGAGCAGCGGCTGACCGAAGTCGGGCGTATAGGCACGGAAGGTGACGCCGGTGTAGTAGCTGAGCCGGCGCGCCATCGAGAGATCGAGCATCAGCTCGCTGGCATCCTCGAACTCGGCGAGCACTCCCTCGAGGCGCTCTAGCTCGCGCGCCGTCCGCGGCCAGGGCAGGTCGGCTCGTGCACGCTCCAGCACCTCCGCCCCCCCGTAGAGGTCCGGGATCGACAGGAGCCCGTCGGTGCTCTCGCGCGACAGCTCGAGCGGCTCGAGCAGGCGAGAGAGGTCGCTGCGGTCCTTACGGTCGATGGCGTCGGCCACCGCATCGCGCAGGGCGAGCGGCACCTCGGCCGCCTCGAACGCCGCTCGCACGAAGCCGGGATTGCCGACCTCGACCCGCGGATCGAGTCCCACGGTGCGTACGCTCTCGCGCGCCAGATGGATCAGTTCGGCGTCGGCGCGGGCGTTGCTGACGCCGATCAACTCGATGCCGACCTGCGTGAACTCGCGCGTGCGGGCGAGCTCGGGGTTGATCGCGTGCCAGACGGTGCCGGCGTACTGGTAGCGGAGCGGGCGGCGGGCGCCGCCGGCGACGGCCGGATGCGCGGCCCGCACCAGGTGGGCGAGCGCCGGCGTGAAATCGGCACGCAGGCTGAGCACGCTACTGTCACGGTCGGCCAGCTTGAACGACTGGCTCGCTCTCGGATGAGCCGGATCGTAACGCTCGAGTGACGGCAGCTCGACGAGGTCGTAGCCCCAGCGCTGGTAGAGCTCGCGCAGGGCGCCGCGCAGCTCGGCGCGTCTCGAGGCGTTGTCGGGCAGGACGAACCGCGTGCCGTCCGGCAGGGCAGCCTGACTCACGACCGGTCGGGCTCCCGCTGGTAACTCGCTGCGGCGCCGCGGGCGCGTCGTTCGGCCTCGACCGCCTGCAGTCTCGCGCTCGCGGCCTGATCTCGGGCCTCGGCGGCTTCACGTCGCGCCCGCTGCTCCGTACGGCTCGGAAGCCGCTCGGTGCTCGCCCAGAATGCGGCCCAAGCGACGGCACCCTGGAGCACCAAGAGCAGCAGGTTGGCGAGGGTGAAGACGGCGTCGATCGCGACGCTGACGAGTCGACCGGCCGCTGCAGCGGCCACGAGGATGGCGACCGTCCGCAGCAGCGGCGCCTTCTTGGGCCGCAGCGGTATGGCCCAGAGCATGAGCGCGCCGATGGCGAGGGTGAAGGCGCCGTAGCCGCTGCGAACCTCGGAGACCCCGCGCGGGCTCACGACCTCGAGGCCCATGAGTCTGGCCGTGAACAGCGGGCTGATGAGCGCCAGCAGGCCGAACACGATCAGCAGCACGGCGGCAACGTAGGCGAGTTGCGTTCGGACCGTCATCGTGCCGGCATGCTATCACCGCTCGAAAGCGCGGCGAGGTTGTCGCGGTGGATGACCTCATCGTAGTCCTTCGTGCCCAGGATCGACGCGATGGCGCTGGTGTGGCGGCCGCGGATCCTCATCAGCGCATCGCTCGAGTAGTTGCTCAGTCCGCGCGCGAGCAGCCGGCCCTCGCAGACCACGTCCACCGCGTCGCCGAAGCCGAAGCTGCCGTGCACCGCGAGCACGCCCGACGGCAGCAGGCTCCGTCCCTGCGCCAGCGCAGCGGCGGCGCCGGCGTCGACCAGCACGCTGCCGCGCGCCTCCTGCTCGGCGATCCAGGCCTTGCGTGCGCTGGTGCGGGTGCCCGCTGAGAAGCGCGTGCCGCGCACCTCGCCTCCAGCGAGCGCCTCCAACCCGGCGGCACCCCCACCGATGACGTAGGTCTCGATGCCGGCGCGGGTCGCGATGCGCGCCGCGCGCAGCTTACTCGCCATGCCGCCCGTCCCGCGGCTGCTGCCCGCGCGCTCGCCCGCTACGTGGGTCACGGCGTCGATGTTCTCGACCTGCGGCAGCCGCCTCGCGCCGGGATGGGTGCGAGGGTCGGCTTCGAACAGCCCCTCGACGTCGGTGAGCATCACCAATGCGTCGGCGTCGACCAAGTATGCCGACCAGGCTGAGAGCGTGTCGTTGTCGCCGAGCTGCAGTTCCGCGGTCGCGACGCTGTCGTTCTCGTTGATCACCGGCACCACGGCGAACCGCAGCGTCGCCTCCAGCGCGTTTCGAGCGTTGACGTAGCGTTCACGGTGCCGTACGTCGCCGGCCGTCAGCAGCAGTTGCGCGACCGGCTTCGGAGCGAGCGCACGCTCCCACTCCAGGATCAGCAGGGCTTGGCCCACCGCCGCCGCGGCCTGCCGCTCGGGCAGTGTCAGCGGCAGCGTGAGGCCCAAGCGTTCGCGTCCGATCGCCCCGGCCCCGCTCGACACCACCACCAGCTGCGCCCCGCGCGCCGCGGCCAATACCTGCATCCCGCGGGCGATGGCCCAGAGCGACGGGCGGTGCAGACGGCCGGCCTCGTCGGTGAGCGAGCTGGTACCGACCTTGACGACTACTCTCCGCCAACGCAGCGGCTCTCGAGCGCAGCCAGACACGGCGCCCATCCTACGGCGCGGCCGCCTCGCAGCACCGCCACCAGGCCACCGCTGGGGCTGGGCGGACGCGTGCTAGACTCGCCCACCGCGCGCTCCTCCGACGGACGCGCGGTCCTTCGAGGGAGGCAGGATGCGGGTCGCGATCGTCGGCGCCACCGGCGCAGTGGGTCTGGAGCTCCTCGAGATACTGGACGAGCGCTCCTTCCCGGTCACGTCGCTGCGCCTGTTCGCCTCGGGGCGAGAGCCAGGTCGAACGCTTCGGTACGCCGGCGAGACGCTCCTCGTCGAGCCGCTGCCAGAGGACGGCTCCTTGGGCGCCGAGCTGGTGTTCTCGAGCGCGGGCGGCAGCGTCTCGGCAGCGCACGCCTGGCGCTGGGCCGAAGAAGGCGCGGCGGTGATCGACAACACCAGCGCGTGGCGGCTCGATGCTCGCGTGCCGCTCGTCATCCCCGAGGTGAACGCCGACCGGGCCCACGAGCACGAGGGCGTGATCGCCAACCCCAACTGTTCGACGATCATCGCGCTCCTGGCTCTAGCCCCACTGCATGCGGCGTTCGGACTGCGGCGGGTGACGGTCGCGACGTATCAGGCGGTGTCGGGAGCCGGCAGGGCGGGCGCGAGGGAGCTGCTGGAGCAGACCCGAGCGGTATTGGACGGCGAGGCCGCCACACCGCGCAGCTTTGCGCACCCCATCGCCTTCAACCTGTTCAGCCACGACTCCGCGGTCGGCCCTGACGGCTACAACCAAGAGGAGACCAAGCTGCGGCTCGAGTCGCGCAAGATCCTCGCCGTGCCCGAGCTGCAGGTGTCGGCCACCTGCGTCCGCGTTCCGGTGCTGCGCGCACACGCCGAGGCGATCCACGCGGAGTTCACACGCGA
>SKMG01000328.1 GCA_007121175.1 Trueperaceae bacterium
GCCGGTGACGGTGCCCATCTGGGCGCCGGCTTTGAAGCCACCTTCAGCGCAGGCCCAGACGCGGATGCGGTGTTCCTGCACTTCCTGCTCCTGCTCGGCCGCGAGGCTGACCTGCCCGTGGTGACCGGCGCGACGCGGGTCGTCGAGGTCTACCGGAGCGAGATTCCCCTGCCGGGTCTCGAGGTCGGCGCCTACGCGTTCGATCTGACCTTGCTGGAGTTCGGCCCGCGGTATCCGGTCAACGACCCGCACTACCGCACTGGCGGGGCGCTGTACTACGTCGTGTCGGGGGCCGGTGTGTTCACGGCCGAGGGTGTGGCCCAGCGCATGCCGGCAGGCAGCGCGATCCTCGAGCCGTTCGCCCTGGTGCATCGCTGGGCGAACCCGTACGACGAGGTCGTGATCGTGGTGCTCGCCAACATCTCACCGAAGGGGGAGCCCGCGGTCGCGTTCGTCGATGAGGAGTGACATCCCCGAACTCGCCATTGCAGCCGCACCTGCGCTCGATGCGTGGCCGCTACCGCAGGCGCAAGCGGCAGCGACTCGCCGAGGGTCTGGTCGAGCAGGCGAGCCGCGGCGATCAGTCAGGGGCGCGAGCCGTGTATCGGCGCCTTCGCTTTCCAGCCGGAGTTCACGCTCTGGCTGGAAAGTCTGTCGAGGACCGCACGCCCGCGGCACGACCACGACGACCCACAGGCCCGCCTGGTACGCGCCGGTCAGAACACCACGCCGGAGATCAGCACGATGTTGCTGTAGGGCGTGAACTCGCCCGTCCGCACGACGGCCCTGGCTTGCCGTGCGGTCTCCTGTAGGGTCAGGTGGGGCACCGCGCGCACGGGTACGTCGGTAGGCCACGCCCGGTGGAAGGCCTCGCTCATCGCGGGCGACACCGCCGCCATCTCGGCGTCGATCAGCGCCTCTTCGACGTGCAGCTCCGTGAGGACGACCTCGAGCGTCTCGAGGAAGCCCGGCACGCCCTGACGTAACGCCAAGTCGATCACGGGTATGCCCGGCGGCGCCGGCAAGCCGGCGTCGCCGATCACCAGCATGTCCTTGTGGCCCATGCTGGCAATGAGGTGCGAGAGTTCGGCATGGAGCAAGGCGGTCTTCTTCATGCATCCTCCAGGGCGGCGCCCGCGAGCGACGCGACCAGCTCTGTCCACGAGCGGGCATAGCCGTCCCGGGCGACGAACTCGGGCGAGCACCAGTGCGCTCTCACGTCCGTGGTCCAGGCCGGAGCGGCCCGCGCCGGAGCCGGGCAGGCAGGTGAGCCTGCCTGCCCGGGAATGCTGCGGCTGAGCCGCTGATCGAACCTGGGGTCAGAAGCAGTCGGGCTCGGTGACCAGCTGCAGCGGCACCGCGATGTTCACCGTTTCGGCCGGCGGGCCGTCGATGATGATCTGGTTGGCGGCCTCGACGGCCTGCGAACCGAGCAGCGCCGGCAGCTGCTGCACGGTTGCACCCATCCGGCAAGCTTCGACGGCCGCCACGGCGTCGTCGGTCGCGTCGAAGCCGACTACGAGGATGTCGCGTCCGGAGGCTTCGATCGCCTGCAGGGCACCGAGGGCCATCTCATCGTTGTGGGCGAAGACCGCGTCGATGTCGGGTTGGGCGACGAGGATGTTCTCCATCACGCTCAGGCCCTCGGCGCGGTTGAAGTTGGCGGTCTGCCGCGCCACGATCTCGAGGCCGGGGCAGTCCTCGGTGACGAAGGTGTTGAAGCCCTCGCCGCGCTCGCGGGTGGCGGAGACGCCTGGGATGCCCTCGAGCTCGACTACTGGTCCGTTGCCGTCGAGCATGTCACAGATGAACTCGGCTGCCAGCGCGCCACCTCCGACGTTGTCCGAGGCGATGAAGTAGGCCACCTCGGCACCAGCGCCGACGCCGCGGTCCACCGCGATCACGCTCACGCCGGCGGCATTGGCCGCGATGACGGCAGGCACCACCGCGTCGGAGTCGGTCGGGTTGACGATCAGCACGGAGACGCCGCGCTGCACCAGGTCTTCGATGTCGTTGATCTGGGTACTGACGCTGTCGCGAGCGTCGGTGACCAGCAGCTCGAGGCCGAGATCGTCGGCCATCTGTTGGGCGCCGTCGCGCAGGTCGACGAAGAACGGGTTGTCGAGCGTCGAGACCGAGAGGCCGATGGTCTGGGCGATGGCGCTCGAAGTGAGCACGAGCGCGAACACGTAGGCTGCGATGCGCATACTTCCTCCTTGGCGAAGCGTGCAGGGTATGTCACGCCCTGCGGGACGCGGCGAGACGTTCGATGAGCAGCGCTGCGAGGATCACACCCCCCTTCACGATCTGCTGGTAGAAGGACGGGACGTTGAGCAGATTCATCCCGTTGTTGATGACGCCGATGATCAGTGCGCCGATGAGCGTGCCGAAGACGCCGCCCTTGCCGCCGAAGAGCGAGGTACCGCCCACCACGACCGCGGCGATGGCGTCGAGTTCGAACATGACACCTGCCGAGGGCTGGGCCGAGTTGAGGCGACCGGTGAGGACCATCGCCGCCAGCGCCGCTGCGAGTCCCGAGTAGGCGAAGGTGAACAGCTTGACGCGCCGCACGGCGATCCCCGAGAGGCGGGCGGCTTCCTCGTTGCCGCCGATGGCATAGATCGAGCGCCCCAGGGCCATGTGGCGCAGGATCACGTGGGTGATGGCCAGGAAGCCGAGCATGATCCAGATCGGCACGGGCAGACCCAGGAAGCTGCCGTAGCCGATGGTCATGAAGATCGGCGGCAGGCCGCTCACGGGCCGCCCGTCGGTGATCGCCAGCGCCATACCGCGGAAGATCGTGAGGCCCGCAAGCGTGACGATGAAGGGGGCGATGCCGGCGTAGGCGACGAAGGCGCCGTTGAACACGCCCATGACGAGGCCGAGGCCGAGTGCGGCGGCGATGGCGAGACCGGCGGGCAGCCCACCCACCGCCAGCGAGGCGGCCACCACGCCGGTGAGCGCCAGCAGCGACCCCACCGAGAGATCGATCCCGCGGCCGATGATGACCACCGTCATGCCGGCGGCGATGATGGCGTTGATCGAGATCTGCCGCAGCACGTTGATGACGTTCGACGGCGTCAGGAAGCGGTCGGAGAGCAGCGACAGGATGGCGACGAGCGCCAGGAGCGCCATCACCAGCCCGAAGCGCCCGACGAGGTCACGCCAGCTGATGCGCACCCGTGACATGGGCGACGACCTCCTCGTACTCGTAGGGCGGGAGCAGCTCCGTCGTGACGGCTCCCCCGCGGAACACCAGGATGCGATCGGAGAGCCCGAGCAGCTCCTCGGTATCGCTCGACGACAGCAGCAGGCCGAGGCCGCGCGTCGATAGGTCGTCGATCACGTCGTAGAGCTCGGCGCGCGCGCCGACGTCGACCCCGCGGGTCGGCTCGTCGAGCAGCAGCACCTTGGGTTCGGTGGCGAGGACCTTGGCGATCACCACCTTCTGCTGGTTGCCGCCCGAGAGCTCGCGAACCGGCTTGTGCGGTTCGGGTGGCCGCAGCGACAGGCGTGTGATCCACGTCCGGGTCTGCTCGCGCTCGCGCGAGCGCTGCATGAAGCCGAACCGCTGCAGGCGCTCGAGCGTCGCGAGCGATACGTTCTCCTGCACCGACAGCTCGAGCACCAGGCCCTGGGTGCTACGGTCGCTGGGCACGAGCACGATGCCGGCGCCGATCGCCTCACGCGGCGAGCCGATGACCAGCTCGTTCCAGCGCGCGCTCCCCTGGAGCCCGAAGGCGGTCGGCAGCACCCGCTCACGCCCGGAGCCGATCACGCCGGCGAGACCGACGATCTCACCCGAGCGCAGCGTGATCGTCGTCGGCTGCAAGCCCGGGCCGGCGAGCTCGAAGGCGCCCAGCCGGCGCTCGGCACTGCGACCGGGGCGCTGGTAGCGCCGCACAGCCTTGCCCACCATCAGCTGGACGATCTCCTCGGCCGAGCTCTGCGCCACCGTCTTCGTCCCCACCCGGCGGCCGTCGCGCAGCACCGTGACGCGGTCGGCGATACGGAACACCTCCTCGAGGCGGTGGCTGATGTACACCACGCTCACGCCGCCGTCCCGGACCTTGTCGATGAGCGCGAACAGCCGCTCGGTCTCGGTCGCCGAGAGGGCGGCGGTCGGTTCGTCGAGCACCAGCACTCGCCCCTCGCGGGCCAGGGCGCGGGCGATCTCGATCAGCTGCCGTTCGCCGATGCTGAGGCGCTCGACCTCGCGGTCGGGCTCGAGATCGAGCTCGACCTCGGCGAGCAGCTCGCGGGAGCGAGCAAGCAGAGTCCGGTAGTCGACGAGCCGCGGCAGCCGCCCGAGGAACAGGTTCTCGGCGACCGACAGCGTCGGCACCAGCGCCAACTCCTGGTAGACCATCACCACGCCGTGCGCCTGCGCCTCGTTGACGTTCGCGAAGCGCACGGTCTCGCCGGCGAGCGTCATGCTGCCCGCGTCTGGCGGCTGCACGCCGGCCAGCACCTTCATGAGCGTCGATTTGCCGGCGCCGTTCTCGCCGACCAGCGCGTGCACCTCGCCCGCCTCGAGGTTGAAGTCGACGTCGTCGAGCGCCACGACGTTGCCGAAGCGCTTGGTCATGCCGGTCATGGTGAGCAGCGCCATCAGATTCGGAGCGCGAGCAGGCGCTCTATGGCGGCGGCATTCGGCAGCGACGGCTGAGCGCCGGGCCGGGTGGTGGCGAGTGCGCCCGCGGCGTTCGCGAAGCGCACCGACTCCGCGAGCGCCTCGGCGCGCGCCGCGCGCACGGCGAGGGCCCCTGCGAAGGCATCGCCGGCGGCCGTGGTGTCGACCGCCTCGACCTCGAACCCCGGGTCGAGGCCGGTCCGGCCGGCTTCCGCCCAAGCCGCACCCGCCGGTCCGAGCGTCACCACCGCGGCGGGCACGAGCTCGGCGAGTCGAGCCGCAGCACGCTCCGGCTCGCGGTTCACGGCGGACACGTCCATGGCGATGAGGCGCGCGGCTTCGCTCTCGTTCACCAGCAGGATCTCGACATCGCGGAGCTGACTGGGCTCGAGCGCTTCGGCGGGTGCCAGGTTCAAGATCACGCGCGCACCCGCACGCCGCGCCAGGGCGGCGGCGCGCAGCGTGGTGTCGAGGGGGATCTCGAGCTGCAAGAGCAGCACGGTGGCGCCGTCGAACTGAGCCGGTGCGAGGTCGTCGGGCGTGATCCGGGCGTTGGCGCCGGGGGAGACGATGATACAGTTCTGGGCGTTTCCGTCGACGCTGATGAAGGCCACGCCGGTGGGGGCATCATCGAGCGCGACCACGTGCCGCTGATCGATCCCGTCCGCGCTCAGGCCGCCCGTTAGGGTGTCACCGAAGGCGTCGCGTCCCACGCGGCCGATCATGCGCACTGCCCCGCCGGCCCGCGCCGCGGCCACCGCCTGGTTCGCCCCCTTGCCGCCCGGATGGTGGGCGTAGTCGCCGCCGAGGAGCGTCTCGCCGGCGATCGGGAAGCGCGGCACGGTGACGACCAGATCCATGTTGAGGCTGCCGACGACGACGATCATGATCGACCTCCAGGCCGTGGCAGCGGCTCGGCCGCAGGCTCGGCGGGCGCTGCTGGGGGGACCGGCGCGGCTGTGCTGACCGGGACTGTGCTGACCGGGACTGTGCCGACCGACGGAGGGCCGATCGGCGCTTGCACGGCCGAGCGCCTGGCGATGA
>SKMG01000318.1 GCA_007121175.1 Trueperaceae bacterium
GCCGTCACGCCGTGCAGGAGCTCCGGAACGCTGACCGGCCGATGGTAGAAGCCCGGCGACGCCGGCATGATCACCGCTCCGGCGTCGTGCGCGGCCAGCATGTTCTGGAGCATCGGCCGCGGATACGGCGCTTCACGAACCACCAGCACCAGCGGGCGCCGCTCCTTGAGGGTCACGTGGGCGGCGCGGCTCACGAGGTTGTCGGCCAGTCCGAGCGCGACCTTGGCGAGGGTGCCGGCCGAGCACGGCACCACCACCATGGCGTGCATCGGGAAGCTGCCCGAGGCGATCGGCGCCGCGAGGTCGTGATCCTTGTGGACGACGTCGGCCAACGCCTGGAGCTCGCCCAAGCCGACGTCGAGCTCGGTCGGCAGCACCAGTTTGGCGCCGCTCGTCACGATCAGGTGCGACTCGAGCGCCGTGCCGTCGTCGGCCGCCGAGCGCAGCGCCTGCAGCAGGTCGAGCGCGTAGGGGATCCCGCTGCCGCCGGAGAGGGCCACGATCACGCGTCGCCTGGACATGAGAGCACCCTACCGCGCGGCCCTCGGCACCAGACCGTGACGCACCACCCTGCTGGGGCCGAGACCGTACGATGCGCTCGTGCACTCGCAACTGCCTGGCACCGCTGAATCCCGCGACGTCCTGACGCATGCGCAGCGACGAGCGCGACGCCCTTCGGCCCGCGCTCCGTTGGAGCGCGCTCGACGCGGTCGCCGCCTCGGCGGCGTAGCGGCCGGCATCGCGCGCTTCGTGCGCTGCGATGTGCGGCTGGTGCGCGCCTTGTGGCTCATCAGCGTGCCGCCGTCGCTCGGCGTCACGGTCTTCGGCTACCTCTCTCTGTGGCTCCTACTCCCGAGCGAGCCGCTGGCGCGCGCCTGAGCCGCCGCTAGAGCACCACCCGGACCGGCGCCTCGAGCAGTTCGCTGAAGCGCGCCAGCAGCCGCGCGGCGTCGGCACCCTCGGCTCCGTCTCCGGCCAGCGCCAGCACGGCACGGCGGCCGCCGCACTGGTTGTCGATGAGCACCCGACCGAGCGTCAGCACTGGCGCTCCGAGCCGCAGCACGGCGTCGTCGACGCCGAGCTCGGAGAGGTCCGCCACGATGAGAGCCGGCTCGAAAGCGGCCTCCGAGTCTGCGGTGGCGCCCGAATCTGCGGCGGCGCCCGCGGGCGCGGAGCCGTTCAGCGCGGCAATGGTCTGGGCCACCGTGTCGGCGAAGCCGCTCGCAGCGCCCATCGGCACCGTGTGGATGCCGTCGGGCTGCAGCACCGCCAACGCAACGCTGCCGGTGCCCCCGAGCGTCTTGTGAGCAGCGCGCACCAAGAAGGCGCTGAGCGGAACAGGCGTGTCGCGGTCCAAGTCAGGGGCCAGGTCGGCCTGCGCAGCGACCAGCGCGCTCAGATCGACGTGGCGTCGCCACACGTGGCCGTGGCTCTCGAGCGGCGGCCCAACGATCGGCATGGCGCGTTCGGCGTCGCCGTGGGCCGCTCCCACCGGCGGTGGCGGCGGCTCGACCGCAGGCTCGGCGTCGTCTCCCGCTTCGCCGTCGAGAGCCGCCTCGGCGGCGGGTGTCTGGCCATCGACGTTCGGTGCCTCACGGTCGAAACTCGGGACGTCGCGCAGCGGATGGTCGTCGACGAGCGGCTCGGCCGCGGCCTCCTCGAGGACGCTGCCGTCGTCGAAGTCGGCGAGGGCGGCGTCGCGGCCGGCGTCCCGGTCGGCATCGCGGTCGGCATCGCGGTCGACACCCTGGGGCTCGTCGGAGCCTGCCTCATCGACTTGGACCTCGTCCGAGGCAACCGTCATGCCGGCGGGTGCGGAGGCCCAATCGTCGTCGCCCAGCTCGAGATCGTCGGGACGGTCGTCTTCGAGCTCCGGTGCGGGGCTCGAGTCGGTTGCCTCGACGGCCTCGTGGAGCTCGTCGAGCTGCGGACCGCTCGCGTCGCTCTCCGGAGTTCGGAGCGGAGGCTCCTCGTCGAGACTCGGCGCGTCGCGCCAGGATGCCTGGCTCCAATCGCTCTCACGCGCGCGCTCTTCGCCGAAGACCGACTCCGGCTCACCCACTGAGGGTGGAGGAGTGTCGCGGCCAGGATCGGCGAACAGGTCGGGAAGGTCGGCATCGCCGGAGCCGGTGCTGCGTCCGCTGAGGTCGGGAGCGCCGCCACCAGCAGTCGATCCATGTTCGTCGTCGAGCTCGCCACCACCAGCAGTCGATCCGCCCAGGTCGACAGGCTCGAAGCCACCCTCAACCGGCCCACTGGGTCTGACGGGCTCGCCGCCACCAGCAGTCGGTCCGCCCAGGTCGACAGGCTCGAAGCCCGGGGTCGGCGCCGCTGGCGGCTCGTCGTCGCCGGAGACCAGCAGGTCCTCCTCGTTGACGTCCTCCTCGGCGTCCAGTTCCGGCAGCTCGGGAACCCGCGGGCGCTCACCGGGAGCGTCGTCGGGAGCCTCCTCGAACAGGAAGATATCGTCCTCCACCGTCGAGGTCGCCTCCGCAGGGTCGTCGAACTCCTCACCCTGTTGGTAGCGGCGCAACTCCTCCTCCGGCCAGGCCTCCATGCCGGCGGGCACGGGCTCGGGAGTCGGGTCGACCGGCTCCTCGCCCGCCATCACCCGCGCTAAGTACTCGAGAACGTCACGCTCGACGACCCGGCCAGCATCGCCGCTCCCGCTCAAGCGGCGCCAGTCGACGTTGTTCTCCTCGGCCAATCGCCTGGCCAACGGTGCGATGTCGGGTTGGTCCACGCGCAACCTCCTCGGGTGGGGACCTCGTCAGGCTAGTGTACGGAACGCTGCGCGCCTGCGCGCGCGAAGGTCCTCACTCCGGCTCGCACCCGTGACGAACCGGGCCCGGTGGTGGCTGGAGCGGACCGCGGCCGACGCTGCTCAGGGCGCAACCCCCTCTCAGCGGTGCGACGCCTCCGCTCAGGGCCGCCAGGCCTGGAAGAAGCTGCCGTTGATGAACGTCTGTAACAGCGGCTCGTCGCCGATGACCTGCACCGAGGTCACGACCGACTCGCCGGCCTCGAACTGGCGATCGAGGATCGTGCGCTCGCCACCGTCGTCGCTCACGACCAGCGTCAGCCGATACGGCTCGCGGGTCAGCGACGCCACGCCGACCTGGCTCGGGTCGAAGCGGAACGGGATCAGCCGGCTGCCGTCGGCCTGCACGAAGGTCGTGCCGGGGGCGGGAATGTCGGGCTCCTCAGATGCCGACTCGGCCTCACTGCGAGACGGGAGCAGGCCGCCGAACTCGGCTGCGAGATCGTTGAAGCTCGTCCCGGCGGACGACTCCGGCACCGGGCCGTTGACCACCAGTGCGACCGGGCTCCCGACGACGGTGAAGCCCGCCGGTCGCGCCTCGAGGACGCCGGACGGCCGCGTGGGATCGTCGACGAAGCGCACCGGCCCCAGTCCGAGCTGCGCCGCGCGCAACGCGAGCTGCGCCTGCCACAGGGGCGCGCCGATCACCTCGGGGACCCGAACGACGCGCGTGCCTTCCAGGGCATACACGAGCGTGACCGGGGTACTGGGGAGCACCTCGGCGCCAGGCGCCGGACGCTGGTCGGTGACGGTGCGGGGACGATCGAAGCTGAGGTCGGCAGCGACCGCGTCGACGCGCCGGATGCCGAGCTCGGAAAGCGCGCCTCTGGCTTCGTCGAGGGTCATGCCGCGCACGTCGGGCAGCTCGAGCGGAGCGCTGGCGAAGCCGCGGCTCACCGCGATGCTCACCACCACGTCGGGCGTGAGCACGCTGCCCGGCCCGGGGTACTGGCCGATCACCGTCCCGCTGGGTTGGTCCGACACGGCGTACTCGATACGCTCGACGCTCAAGCCGACGCTCTCGGCTCGGGCGATCGCGCTGACTTCGGTCAGCCCGACCAGCGTCGGCGTCTGGCGCACTTCCGCCACGGCGTTGACGCCGAGGCTCACCGTCCGCCCGGAGCGCACCACGCTGCCGCTCGGAGGCGTCTGCGACACGACGGTATCAGCAGCCGCCGCAGGGTCGATCTCAGGATAGGTGAGTACGCGCAGGCCGCTCGAGCGCAGCCGCTGGCTGGCGTCGGCGTACGGCAGGCCGCGAACGTCCGGCAGCCTCACGTCGTCGACGCGTAGGTAACGTTCCGCGGTGAGAGCTGCGCCGACGACCAGGGCGACCGCAATGAGCGCGAGCGCGACGATGCGAACCATCGTGGACAACGGTAGCACGGGCTCGCTGCGCGCCCGGCCGCCGGCGTTGCGCTCGCGCACATGCGGCGCCGGGCCATCGCGGCACCCCGGTCCGCGAACCGCCGGGCCGCCGCGACACGCCGCTCGCACCGCGAGTCGTAGCATGCCGCAGCATGGAGCGCAGCGATCTGCCCGCCCGCTTCCCACCGCCGTACGCAGTCGAGGACGATAGCGAGCTGGCCTGGCTGCAACGAGCAGCACGCTCGGGCCTGACCATCGCACCGATGGCGGTGGTGCCGGTCGCTGTCGAGACCACCTTCTACCAGTTCAACAACCTGCCCGAGCAGCTCAGGCGGCTCTACGGCGGCGTCGCCACCGACGACCCCGACGAGGACGACCTGGAGGAGCTCGAGGCCGAGGCGATGACCCTGGTGCTCGGTCACACGCTGCTCGACGAGGTGATCGAGGGCCTGTTCGAAGCGCTCAACGGGCTCCCGGAGCGGCTGCTGGTGCGCCGAGCCGACGCCGACGGCCTGAGCGCCGGGCGCGGGCGCGAGACCCTACTCGCAGTCAAGCGCGTCTGGGCCGACGACTGGCGCGCCGATGCGCTCGCCGGTAGGCTGCGCGAGGGCCATGGGCTGGCACCGCTGGCGCGGCCGCTGCTGGTCCACACCGCCTTCCTCGAGCGCGAACCCGAACCGCTTTGGCTCGACGGCAGCCCGGCGCTCCTGGCGTATCACGACGACGAGGGCCGCCTCGCACGCCTGACGCGGCGAGACGCTTGACGGCACCCGGGACCGAGCGCCTGGAGCACCAGCAGCGCTCAGGAGCGCAGGACCGGGGCGCGCCGGCACGAGCGCCCGGGCGCCCGCTAAGGCCGCACCCGGGCTCACTTGCGCAGCTGCGTCGGTGAGGCGAAGGTGGCGCGCACCGGGCTGGTCGGCTCGAAGGTGATGTAGGCGCCGGGGTTGATCTCATTGACGATCTTCAGCGCCGCCTGCGTCTTGCGACGCGCGAGCACCACGAACAGGATGCGGACGTCGCCGCGCATGCCCTGTCCGTTCACCACCGTCACGCCGAAGCCGGCCTGCCGCAGGACGTGCTCGGAGGAGGGCGCGTCGACGGGCGTCACGACCCGCATCAACACGTCTCCGACCGCGAGCCAGCGCTCGACCGACACACCGAGCATGGTGCCGGTGGCGTAGCCGCCGGCGTAGGCGACGAACTTGAGCGGGCTGTCGAGCGTCGTCAGCACCTGCGCCGCGGCGGTGAGCCAGATCAGCGACTCGAAGAACGACAGCAGCCCCGCCACGCCGCGGCGGCCGCGCACCAGGAAGGTGATGCGCAGCGTACCGATCGACACGTCGGTGATGCGCAGAGCGAAGATCAGCAGGGCGCTCGCGAGCAGCGGTAGCTCCATCTCAAGCGACCGAGGGGGCTACGTGCTCGAACGCCGCGACCGCGGCTGCGCCGATGA
>SKMG01000226.1 GCA_007121175.1 Trueperaceae bacterium
AGGGCCCGGCGCGAGCGCCATTACACGGCCGATCAGGCGCGCCGGACGCTCACCTTTTGGGTGTTCCTCAGCGGCCTCTTCCTCGGCTCGACGCTCGGGACCGGCCTGGTGTTCCACCACTACTCGATCCTCGCCGAAGGTGGGCTCGAGCGTGCCCTCGCCGCGCGCACCTTCGTGTTCTACGGCATCACGGCGGCGCTCGCCAACCTCGCGACCGGGGCGCTCATCACCCGCATCGCACCGCGCTTCCTGCTGAGCGCGATGCTGATGATGCTGGGCTCGGCACTGGTCTTCGCCGGATTCCTGTCGGGACCCGCGTCGATCATGCCCTACGGGCTGCTGTTGGGGATGCGCACCGGGATGTACAGCTCGCTTTCCGGCAACGTGTTCGCCTACTACTTCGGCCGCAAGCACTTGGGCAGCATCAAGGGTTGGGTATCGACGGTGCTGGTCATCGGCTCCGCGGTGGGTCCGCTGATCCTGGGCCTCGGCTACGACCGGCTGGGCTCGTACACCACGACCGTCATCGCCTGCTCGGCGCTACCGTTCGCTGTGGCACTGATCACGCCCTTCCTCGCGCTCGAGCGCGACGGCGTCGTCCGCTGACGGGCGCGGCGGCTTGACGCGACTGCCAAAGTAGGGTATTGCTACGACAACGAGAGACGTCGAGCGCGGCGTGCGCGGTGGCGGCCGGCATGCGTGCGCCGGAGTGCCGGCCGCCGGTACTGGTGTCGACCCCGCCCGAGGAGCGGGCATCACCGACGGCAGGCACACGCATCGAACCGTCCGGCGGAAGGGAGGGAGCGCGATGGGGCGCTCGTGAGCAGCGCCCGCGAGCGCACGCTGCTACCGCATGCCCAATGGAGCAAGCGGACAGAGCACGCACGTCTCGCCGAAGGCGAGGCACGCACGCTTCGCCTGAGTCACGAAGGAGATGGTCATGACTGCGAACTCGAGGCTGCTTCGCTATGCCTGCCTACTGGCGATCGCGCTGATCGCCGGCACGCTCGCCACGACGCTCGCCCAGGAGGGCGAGTTCTGGGAGCACTACGAGGTGCCCGGCTTCGACCAGCAGACGTTCGACGCCTTCCGTGAAGTGGTCCGCGCCGACGCCGTGCCGCTCGCGGTGGAGGTGGAGGAGCCCGTCACCATCGCACTGGTGTTCCCGAGCCTCGACCTCTCCGACGCCTGGGCCAGGGGCCACGCGGGGCTGGTGGGCCGCCTCAACGAGCTCGAGGTGCCCTACCAGCTCGACACCTTCGGCACCTCGCACGACGACCACTCGCTCCAGCTCGCCCACCTCGAGACGGTGATGGCGCGCAACTTCGACTACGCCATCATCGGTCCCACCGAGATCCTGGTGCAGATGTCGATCATCGAGGAGCTCATCGAGGCGGGCATCGGCGTGATCGTGTGGAACTACACCACGCCGCTGATGGAGTGGGGCGAGGCCCGCTACCCCGAGGGCGGCCAACCGTTGGCCTACGTCGGCTTCTCGCACGCCGAGGGCGGGCAGATCCTCGGTGAGTACTTCGTCGAGCGGCTCCAGCGCGAGGTCGAGGACACGCCCCAGGTTGCGCACCTGCGCGGCATCCCCGGCATCACTGACAACCAGCGCTCCGGTGTGCCGAAGCAGATGTTCGAGGAGGCCGGCTTCGACGTGGTCCACGAGAGCTACGCGAACTGGGCGCGTGACCAGGGCTACGCCGCGACGCTCGACATCGTCGGCGCGTATCCGAACGTCCACCACATCCACATCGTCAGCACCGCCATGGCGATCGGCGCCGTCGAGGCGCTCGATGAGGTCGGACGGGCGGGCGAGATCCTCCTGAACGGCTGGGGCGGCGGCTCCGAAGAGCAGCTCCACCTGCTCGAGGGCAACCTCCATGCGACCGTGATGCGTATGCAGGACGACTGGGGCGTCGCGCTCGCCGAGATCATCAAGTTCGATCTCGAGGGGCGCATCGACGAGGTGCCGCTGGGCGTGTCCGGCGAGATGCAGCTGGTCGACGACACCTACAGCCGCGAGGACATCGACGCGATCTTGGAGTATGCCTTCCGCTACAGCGGCGACCTGGAGGTCTACCGCTAGCGATTCGTCCGTCTCGGGTCCCGGCGCGGCCACGCCGGTCGTGGCTCGCCGGGACCACCCGTATCGAGGAGGTCAACGTGGCATCAGCTTCGCCCCTGCTCGAGATGACCGCGATCACCAAGCGCTTCGGCGGCGTCCGGGCGCTCGACGAGGTCGACTTCGCCATCGATCCCGGCGAGGTGGTGGCCTTGGTGGGCGAGAACGGAGCCGGGAAGTCGACGCTCATCAAGGTCATCACCGGCATCCACCCGCCCGAGGGCGGCAGCATCCGCTACCGCGGCAAGCCCGTCGAGGTCCGTAGCCGCCGCGAAAGCCAGCAGCTCGGCATCGAGGTCCTCTACCAGGAACTCTCCTTAGTCGGCGTCATGAACGCGTACCAGAACGTATTCCTCGGCAAGGAGCTCACCAAGCGCTACCTGGGTTTCATCGAACTGCTCGACAACGAGCGCATGCGGCTCGAGGCCGAGCGCATCCTGCTCGAGCAGCTCGGAATGGACTTCCGGGGCCGCTGGGAGCCGATCTTCCTGATGTCGGGCGGGCAGCAGCAGGCCATCGCACTGGCCCGCGCCATCTACGCCGAGGCCAGCCTGGTCATCCTCGACGAGCCCATGGCGTCGCTCGGCGTCGAGGAGGTCGAGCGCACCATCGCGATCATCCAACGGCTGCGCGAATCCCGCGTGGCCGTGATCGTCATCAGCCACAATCTCGAGCACATCTTTGCGGTGGCCGACCGGCTGGTCGTCCTGCGCCGCGGGCGCAAGGTCGGTGACGTGCCCAAGGACCGGATCACTCCCGAGGAGGCGATCGCGCTGATGGTCGGGCGCCTCGAGGAGAAGATCGTGACCCCAGGGACCGTGCCGGCACCACCCAGAGAGGAGCCCCGCCGTGGCGACCGACGCTCCGAGAGCCGCTGATTCCCGCTTGCGGAGCCGCCCGTTCGACCGCGTCGTCGGTCAACGGCCGCTGTCGTACTGGCTCACCCTGCTCGGGCCGTGGATCGGCATCCTCGTCTTCGGCGTGTTCATGCTCTTCATGCGCGACGACTGGCTGACCGTCGTGAACATGCGCAACATCCTGATCCAGGCGTCGGTGTTCATGGTGCTGGCGGTCGGCATGACCTTCGTCATCACCGGTGGCGGCATCGATCTCTCGGTGGGCGCGATGACGGGCGCTACCGCGCTCACCGTGGCGTGGCTGGTGAAGTTCACGGCGCTCCCCGACGTACTGGCTATCTTCGCTGCGTTCGGCGTCGGCATCCTCATGGGCGCCATCAACGGCCTGTTGGTGACGCGGCTCAAGATGCCCGACTTCATCGCGACGCTCGCAACCTGGATCACCTTCGGCGGCGTCGTGCTGGTGGTGATCGAGGGGCACACGCTGTTCCGGTTCTCCGACACCGTGCGCTTCCTCGGGCGCTACCGGCTGTTCGAGCAACTCCCGATGGCCGTGGTCGTCGCGGTCATCGTCGGCATCATCGGCCACGTGCTGATGACCAGGTCGCGGTTCGGCCGCTACACCATCGCCATCGGCGGCAACCGCAAGGCCGCCGTCGAGGCGGGCATCCCGGTCGAGCGTTACAAGATGTTCCACTACATGTTCATGGGCCTCCTCGCCGGCATCGCGGGCGTGATCATGCTCGGGCGCCTCAACGCCGTGCACGGCCTGGTGGGCCAGGGCTACGAGATCCACACCATCGCGGCGGTCATCATCGGCGGGACGGCGCTCTACGGAGGCGTGCCGCGCATCTGGGGCTCGATCGGCGGCGCGCTGCTGCTCGGGATGATGGCCAACGCGCTGACCTTCCTCGGCATCCACTACTTCGTGCAGTACGTGTTCTCGGGGATCATCATCGTGCTGATCGTGCTCATCTACAGCCTGCTGGGGTACCGCCAGCGGCCGGAGGGCTAGCGCATGCGCTTTGCTGGCAAGGTCGCATTCATCACCGGGGCGAGCAGGGGCATCGGGCGGGCCACCGCGCTCGCCCTGGCGCGCGAGGGGGCGAACGTCGCCATCGGGGGCCTAGCCGGCGAGGACGGCGAGGCGGTGGCGGCTGCCTGCCGCGAGCACGGCGGCGAGGCGCTGTGGCTCCCGGCGGACCTCGGCGACGAGCGCTCGGTCGAGGCGGCGGTCGCGCAGACCGCCGAGACCTGGGGCGGCATCGACGTGCTGGTCAACAACGCTGGCACCTACCTCAAGGGCACCGTGATCAGCACCACGCTCGCGCAGTGGGAGCAGCTGATGCGGGTCAACCTCACCGGCGCGTTCCTCTGCGCCCGGCACGTCGTGCCGCTGATGCTGGCGCGTGGCGGCGGCAGTGTGGTCAACGTCGCCAGCGAGGCCGGTCTGGTCGGCCTCGCGGACCAGACGGCCTACAACGCCTCCAAAGCCGCGCTGATCTCACTGACTCAGAGCATGGCGCTCGACTTCGCCGCCCACGACGTCCGCGTCAACTGCGTCTGCCCCGGCACCACCCTCACCCCGCTGGTGGAGGAAGCGGTCGCCCGCGAGGCCGACCCCGAGGCCGCGCTCAGGCGCCTGGGCAACGTGCGCCCCTTGGACCGGCTCGGCAGGCCCGAGGAGATCGCCGAGGCGATCCTCTTCCTCGCCTCGGACGCCGCCTCGTACGCGACCGGCGCGGTGCTCGCCGTCGACGGAGGGTACACGGCCCAGTGAGCCGCCGCGTGGCACTGGTGACCGGTGCGACCCGCGGCATCGGTCTGGCGGTGGCGCGGCGCTTCGCCGGCGACGGGTACGCGGTCGGCATCAACGCCCGCGATCAGGAAGCTTGCGCGGGCGTCGCGCGAGCGCTGGCGGGCAGCGGCGCCGATGCCGCGGCGCTGCCGGGCGACGTCGCCTCCAATGCAGCAGTCGAGCGGCTGGTTGCGGCCGTCTCCTCGCGCTGGGGCAGGCTCGACGTGCTGGTCACCTGCGCCGGGATCTTCCGCGGCGCCACCTTCCTCGAGCTCGACGAGCGCCGCTGGCGCGAGATGCTCGAGGTGCACTTGACCGGCACCTTCCTCTGCTGCCGTCATGCCGCCCCGCTCATGCTCGAGCAGGGCTCGGGAGCGATCGTCACGCTGTCATCGAGCTCGGCGCTGACCGGCGGCACCTCCGGCGCCCACTACGCCGCCGCCAAGGGCGGCGTGCTAGCCTTCACGCGCGCGCTCGCTCGAGAGCTCGCTCCGGGCGGCGTGCGCGTGAACGCCGTGATCCCGGCGAAGGTCGAGACCGACATGCTGAGGCCGGCGCTCGCAGCTGGAGCGGAGGCGGTGAGGCGCTCGGTGCCGCTCGGTCGCTGGGGACAGCCGGACGAAGTCGCGCAGGTCGTGTCGTTCCTGGCCTCAGACGCCGCCTCGTACGTGGTCGGCGCGGCCGTGCAGGTCACCGGTGGGTACTGAGCCGCGCGCGGCGCCGATCTCGCTGTGCCCCACCCGGGCGGCCCGCGCCCCGGCTCCGACACGAGGAGGTCAGCCATGACCAGCATCGAGCTACCGGACATCCCGCGCGAGGACTCGGTCACGATGCCGGCGCAAGCGTCGGCGCTG
>SKMG01000411.1 GCA_007121175.1 Trueperaceae bacterium
CTGGCACGCCCTCACCGGACCCGTGGTGGTGTGGTGCATCCTGACTGGGACCTTGTGGCTCTGGCACCTGCCGACGTTGTATCAGGCCGCCGTGCGCTATCCGCTGGTGCACCTGCTCGAGCACGCGACGATGCTGGGAGCGTCGCTGCTGTTCTGGTGGGTGGTGCTGCAGCCGGCGGGCCGGCGCCGCATCAACGGCGGCGTCGCCGTGCTGCTGGTCTTCACCACCAAGATGCAGAGTGCCACCCTCGGGGCGTTGATCACCTTCACCCCCAACCCGCTCTACCCGGTCTACGAGGCTGGCGCGACGGCCTGGGGCATGACCTTGCTGCAGGATCAGCACCTCGCGGGGCTGATCATGGGCACGGTCTCCGGGCTGGCGTTCCTGATCGCCGGCTCGCTCGCCTTCCTCTCCTGGCTCCGTGTCATGGAGCGCAGCGCGCGGCCGCCCGGTTCGGTACCGGCGCAGGCGCCGATCCGCGGACCACGGCTGGAGCTCTAGGCTCGGAGGCGCGGCGAACCCAGGCGCGGCCGGCTACGGCGTGACGCCCTCCCGACCCGGTCTGGCTCCTCGGCCCATCAGCTTCGGCCGTCGACTCGCCCGATCGAGCGCGGCAGCACCAGGTTGAGCACCACCCCCGCGATGCCGGCGAGGCCGATGCCCTCGACCGTGAAGCGGCCGACGTGGAAGGCCATGCCGCCGACGCCGAACACCAGCACCACCGCCACGATGATCAGGTTGCGGGTGTCGCTGAGATCGACCTGCGCCCGGACCAGCGTGGCCATGCCCACCACCACGATCGATCCGAACAGGATCACCAGGATCCCGCCCATCACCGGCGTGGGGATCGTCGCGAGCACTGCGCCGAGCTTGCCGACGAACGCCAGCAGCATCGCCAGGACGGCCGCCACCGTCATCACGAGCGGGCTGAACGCCCGGGTCAGCGCGACCGCGCCGGTGACCTCGGAGTAGGTGGTGTTCGGCGGGCCGCCGAGGAAGCTCGCCAGGCTCGTGGCGAGGCCGTCGCCGAGCAGCGTGCGGTGCAGGCCGGGCTTCACGAGGTAGTCCTTACCGGTGACGGCGCGGATCGCCACGACGTCGCCGACGTGCTCGATCGCTGGCGCGATCGCGACCGGCAGGATGAACAGGATCGCCGGCAGCGAGAAGCTCGGCAGGACGAAGGCAGGCAACGCGAACCAGGCCGCCTCACGGACCGGGGTGAGGTCGACCATCCCGAGCAGCGCGGCAAGCACGTAGCCGACGGCGACGCCCACCAGGATGGGGACCAGCCGCAGCAGGCCGCGCCCGAACAGCGCGGTGATCATCGTGGCGAGCAGCGACACCAGCGCCACGCCTAGGGCCCGGCCGCTGTAGGGGCCGACCGCCATGCCGGTGGCCATGTCCACTGCCACCGGGGCTAACGCCAGGCCGATCACCATGATGACGGGCCCGGTCACGATCGGCGGCAGCACCCGCTGCACGACGTCGGCTCCGCGCCAGCGGACCAGCGCAGCGAGCACGATGTACAAGAGGCCCGCCGCGGTGAGCCCCGAGAGCGTCGCTGCCACGCCGTACTCGGCTACTCCGAAGGCGATCGGCGCGATGAACGCGAACGACGACGCTAGGAACACCGGCACGCTGAAGCCGGTGACGATCTGGAACAGCAGGGTGCCGGCGCCTGCCGTGAACAGCGCCACGTTCGGATCCAGCCCGGTCAAGAGTGGCACCAGCACCAGCGCGCCGAAGGCCACGAACAGCATCTGCGCGCCGATGATGAGGGTGCGGGGGGTGAAGTTGCGGGATGGCTCGGTCACGCGTACGCTCCTTCGCTCGGCCGCGGCGGCGTACTCAGCGCCGCCGCGCGGGCACACGGAAGCGTCGTGGCGTCGGCGGCAGCGACGTCACGACGGCAGGGCGGCATCGGCTCAGGCTTCGATCGCTGCGGCGCTGGAGGGGAGGGGACGGGCCGAGCGGTGCTCGCGATCGAGGGCGGCGCGCTTGGGCCGGATCACGGCGCCATCATATTCACTCGCTGCGGTGCCGAGGGGGCGGACTCCGCTCCCGGCGCGACACTGGCGCTCGGCGCTGGGCTCAGTGCGCACCGAGCCCGGCGCGACGTTGCCATGGTAGCCTCGAGCAACCACGTGCAAGGCACGCTCGTAGCGTCCAGCACGCTCGTCAAGGCGCCACGGCGCCGCGCTTGGAGGATCTGGAATGCCCACGCCCATCGGCCACATGATCGGCGGTCACTCCGTCGAGAGCCCGACGACCTTCGAGAGCCGCTCGAGCGGCAACGGCGCCGACCTCGTCGGCGTGTTCGCCGCAGCGACGAAGGAGCAGGTGCGCGAGGCCTGCGTCGCCGCGCGCGAGGCCTTCGTGCTGTGGTCAGCGACGCCCGCACCGGTGCGTGGCGAGCTGCTCGGCAAGGTGGGCAACGCGCTCGAACGGGAGAAGGAGTCGCTCGCTCGTCTGGTCACGCGCGAGATGGGCAAGACCTTGAAGGAGGCGCGCGGCAGCGTCCAGGAGGCGATCGACACCTGCCGCTTCTTCCAGAGCGAGGGCCGGCGGCTCTACGGGCAGACGGTGCCCTCGGAAATGCCGAACAAGGAGCTCACCACCTACCGGCGTCCACTGGGCGTGGTCGGGATGATCACCGCCAGCAACTTCCCGATCGCGGTACCCTCGTGGAAGATCGTCCCGGCGCTGGTGACCGGCAACACCGTCGTGTGGAAGCCGTCCTCGGACGCCTCGGCAGTGGCCTACGCCTTCGCCAAGCTGTTCGAGGAGGCGGGCCTGCCGCCCGGGGCGCTCAACGTGGTGTTCGGCGGCGGACGCGACGCAGGCGCCTACCTCATCGACATGATGGACGAGGGACGGCTGAACAAGTTCGCCTTCACCGGCTCGACCGCCGTCGGCCGGGTGATCGGCGAGGTCGCCGGCCGCAACCTGCTGCATCCCACGCTCGAGCTCGGGGGCAAGAACCCCCTGGTGGTCCTGCGCGACGCCGACTTGGACAACGCAGTGCAGGGCGCGGTCTTCAGCGCCTTCGCCACCGGCGGCCAGCGGTGCACCACCGCCGGCAACGTGATCGTCGACGCGCCGATCTACGAGGCCTTCCTCGAGCGCTTCCTGGGTAAGGTCTCGGAGCTGCGCATCGGCGACCCGCTGGCTCATCAAGACGTCGACTACGGGCCCTTCATCAACGAGCGCTTCTACCACGACTGGCAGGATCACTACGGCTGGGGCGAGCCGGACGGCGCCACGCTGGCCTACGGCAAGGGGCGCATCACCAGCGAGTCGGCTCCCAGCGGTTGGGCCGGCGGCGATCCCGCGGCCGGCTTCTACGGCTGGCCCACGGTCTGGACCGGCGTTGAGCCGGGCATGCGGCTGTTCCAGGAGGAGGTCTTCGGGCCGACCATCAACGTCGTGAAGGTCGACGGTGTCGACGCCGCCATCGACGCCGCCAACGCCGTCGAGTACGGCCTCTCGAGCGCGGTCTACACCATGAACCGAGACTGGGCCTACCGCTTCAAGAGCCGCATCCAAGCCGGCATGACGTCGATCAACAACACCACCGTCGGCGCCGAGGCGCACCTCCCGTTCGGCGGGGTCAAGGCTTCGGGCAACGGCACGCGCGAGTCGGGCATCTGGGTGCTGGAGAACTACACCTACTGGCAGGCGGTCAACGACGACGTCTCGGGCCGGTTGCAGCTCGCGCAGATGGAGACGCAATACGTCACGCCGAGCGACGAGGTGGACGTGGGCAGCCTCTTCTGACGCGTTCGGAGCGGTCAGGAATGACATCGAGCGGCGTGTTAGCGTCGCGGCCATGGGTGGTCGACGACTCTTGAACCGGCGGATCGTGACGCTGCTGCTGACATCGTGCCTCGCGAGCTCTGCCTGGGCAACGGCCGCGGAATCGGTGGCCGCCGATTCGGTAGCCGCGGTGTGCGAGCCGCAGCTCCGCCGCGCGATGCCGCCCGGCGACTCATCGGCGGGCGTGGTGGCGGTCGAGCTGCTCGCCGCCGCGGTGCGTCAGGTCGAACCGGCGCTGCGTCCCTGGCGCGGGGGCCAGGGACCGATCCCCGAGGGCGATCGCGGCGCGGCCGCGGCGCGCTTCCTCGAAGGCGTGGGACTGCTGCCGGCGGGCTGGTCGCCCGAGACGCACGACTCGGCCGATTGGCAGGCGATGCACGAGGGCTTCGCGGCCTGGTACCGGGCCCGGCCGGCACACGTCGAGGGCGGCTCGCGCGACGCCATGGTCCGCGACATGGCGGCGACGCTCGCCTCGGTGTCGCAGGCTCTGCGGCCGCTGGCGGTATTCGCGATCGACGCACAGCAGCGGGTCACGTTCTTCGCCGTGGCCTGGAACTGGACGCCGCGGCCACGCCTGGTGCTCCTCCGGACGCCACCCGACCTGGTGCTGACCGACGAGGGCGGGGCCGACTCGGTGTTGTCGGCGATGAGCGGCTGTGCGCTGCGCTTCGACGCCTACGTCTACGCGCGCGAGGACCTCGCGATGGCGATGTTCGGTCAGCAGGGCGAGTCGGTGTTCCGGGTGCTCGGCAGCGATCCGCCGGCAGACCTGCCGGTGCTCTTCGGGCCCGACCGGGTGCTGGGCGTGTTCCGCTTCAGCGATCCCGCTCTGCAGGGTGTCGACGCGCTCTCCGGCGGCGTCGAGGGACCCAGCATCGGCATGGGCACGGCACTGCGACTGCTCGCCTCGGTGCGCACCAACCTCGGACTCGACGGGATCTTGTACCACACGGCGTTCCCCTGAGGCGCCGCGCGGCTGGCGTTGAGCGGCCGGAGCGGTGCGTGAGGCGCCACGCGGGGGGCGGTTAGCGGCCGAAGCGGCGCTCGCGCTGCTGGAAGCTACGCAGCGCTCGCAGGAAGTCGATCTTCCTGAACTCCGGCCAGAAGGCGTCGCAGAAGTAGAACTCGCTGTAGGCCGTCTGCCACAGCAGGAAACCGGAGAGGCGCACCTCGCCCGAGGTGCGGATCACGAAATCCGGGTCCGGCGTGCCGGCCGTGTAGAGGTGGCGCTCGATGTCGTCGGCGCTCAGCCCCGCCGCCGCCTCGAGCAGGCCGTCGCCGGCCTCGTGGCGCTCCTGCAGCAGGCGCCGCACGGCCGCCACGATCTCCTCGCGCCCGCCGTAGCCGAGCGCCACGTGCAGGTGCAAGCGCTGGTAGTGCGCGGTGCTCGCCTCGAGCGCGTGCAGGGCCGCCTTGGTGTCGTCGGGGAAGTCGTCGATGTCGCCGATCACGCGGACCTGGACCTCGTGCGCGCGCAGTCGCTCGTCGACCAGGAACTCTCGCGCCTGAGCCGCGAACAGTGAGTGCAGGTGGGCCACCTCGTCCGGCGGGCGGCCACGGTTGTCGCTCGAGAACCCCCAGAGCGTCATGTGCTTGATGCCGAGCTCGAGCGCCCACTCCAGCACGTCTCGCGCCTTGTCGGCTCCGTGGTCGTGGCCCTCGGTGGCGCCTAAGCCCATGGCGCGCGCAAAGCGCCGGTTGCCGTCCATGATCACGCCGACGTGCCGCGGCAGGCGACCGCCGGCGCGCACCTGAGAGAGGAGCCGGCGCTCGTAGAGCCAGTACAGCCAGCGATCCCAGCCGCGAAGCAGAGCGA
>SKMG01000059.1 GCA_007121175.1 Trueperaceae bacterium
CAGCGGGCGCGTCGCTGGGCGGCGCCGGCGCGCCGGCGCGCGGCGCGAGGTCCTCGCAGCGGCCGCCGAGCAACCGCTGCAAGACGAACAGCACGCTGGCGCTCGACATGTTGCCGGTTTCCGCGAGCACTTCGCGCGAGGCGGCCACCGCGGCCGGCTCCAGTTCCAGGGCGAGCTGGACCTTGTCGATGATGGCGCGTCCGCCGGGATGCAGCGCCCAGGCATCGACGTCGTCGAGGCTCAGCGCGCCGGCGCGCAGCAGCGGCGCGACCGCCGCCCGCGCCTCGGCCTCGAGCACCTTCGGGACGTAGCTGGTCAGCACCATGTCGAACCCGTGATCGCCGATGGTCCAGGCCATGTCCGCTTGGCCGTCCCGGGTGAGCGTGGTCGCCGAAGCGAACAGCTCGAGGCCGAGGCGGGCGGGCTCGGCAGGGGCGCGCTCCGCAGCGGCCTCGTCAGGGGCGCGCTCCCCAGCGGCCTCGGCGCTCTCGTCCGCCGCCGTGACCACCACTGCCGCCGCGCCGTCGGCGAACACCGAGGTGGACAGGATGCTGTCCACGGTGGCCATGGGATCGAGGTGGATGGTGCAGAGTTCCACCGACGCCAGCAGCACCACCGCATTCGGATCGGCGAGGCAGAAGGCGCGCGCCATCCGCAGCGCGGGGAACGCCGCGTAGCAGCCCATGAAGCCGAGGTGGTAGCGCTCGGTGCGCACGCCGAGTCCCAGCGAGCGCACCAGGTGATCGTCGATGCCGGGCGCCTGGAAGCCCGTGCAGGAGACGGTCACGACGTGCGTCACCCGGTCCCGGACGCTCGCGGGAGCGGCGGCGAGCGCACGCCGGGCCGCCCGCTCGACGAGCGCTGGCGCGGTCTCGCCGTAGCGCTCGTTGCGGCTGCCGGTGGTGGGCCGACCGAAGCTTCCGGCATCGCGTCCGCCGAAGAGGCCCGGCTCCGCCCCGCTGACGAAGTCCGGCAGCACGCTGTAACGGCGCTCGATGCCGGAAGCGGCGTAGACCCGCTCGAGGGTGCGATCGATGCGCCGCTCGCCGCCGATCCAGCGACGCATGATCGCTGCGACCTCGGCCTGAGGGTAGATGAAGGGGGGCAGGGCCGTCCCGATGCCGACGATACGCACGGCCATCACGCGATGATACGTGTTGCCGACGGAAATTCGGTACGCGCTGGTACGATGCGACGGCGATGACGACGCCTCCGAAGCGCACGACGATCGACCCCGGACTCGCGGCGGCGCTGGCGGGCCAGGTGCAGCTCCCGCTCGGCGACCTCATGCGTCAGGCGGGTGTGGCGCTGCGCGGAGCGAAGCGCTGGATCCTGCTCGGCCTGCTGACGTGGCTGTCGGTGGCGCTGCTCACGACGCTCCTCGGGCTCGTGCTCGGGCTCTCCGAGGTAGTGGCGGGCAGCCTCAGCGTGGTCGCGACCGCGCCGGTCGCCTTGTGGCTCACCATGTTCGCGGTGCGCCGGCTGGCGGGAGTACAGACCGGAGCCCGCGACCTGCTGGCGTATCGGCCCGCCCTCGGCCACGCTGCGGTGGTACTGCTGCTGGCGTCGCTGGTGCTCAGCGGCGCAGAGGCGCTGCTCGGTCCCCTCTGGAGCCTCCCGGTCGCGCTCCTCTACGGCCTCTTGACGAGCCAGGCGCTGTTCCTCAGCGCCGACCGGGGCGTGGACGCCTTCACGGCGGTCGGCTGGAGCGTGCGCGCCTGCCTCCCGCTGCTGCCCGCGCTGCTCGTCCTGCACGTACTCCTGAGCGCGATCGTGCTGCTCGGCGCGCTGACGCTGGGTATCGGGCTGCTGTGGGCGGCGCCATTCGCGGTGCTGGCACTGGGCGCGGTGTCGCTGCGGCTCTTCGGCACCACCGCAGCGGCCGCTCGAGGCTAGCGCCGCTCCGGCGCCTCGAGCGAGCTCGCGGCGACCACGCGTGCGACCCTACGGCACCTAGTAGGTGGACGCCACCATGCCACCGTCGACCACGAGCGTCTGCCCCGTGACGTAGGCGGCCTGCTCCGAGCACAGGTAGAGCGCGGCCGCAGCGATCTCAAACGGCTGGGCGAAGCGCTTGACCGGTATCGACGCCATCAGCCGGGCCTTGGCGTAGTCGTCCGCGAAGAGCTGCTCGAGCCGCTCGGTCGAGGTGTAGCCGGGGGCGACGTTGTTGACCGTCACGCCCGCTGCGGCCACCTCACCAGCCAGCGTGCGGGCGAAGGCGGTCACCGCCGAGCGCATGGCGTTCGAGAGGGTGAGGTCGCCGATCGGCTGCTTGACCGAGAGGCTGGTGACGTTGACGATGCGTCCCCAGCCCCGCTCACGCATGTCCGGCAGCACGGCGCGCGCGAGCCGCACCGCCGACATCAGCGTCAGCTCCACGGCACGCGCCCAGTCGGCGTCGTCGAGTCTCGAAGGCGGCCCGGCCGGAGGGCCCCCGGCGTTGGCGACCAGGATGTCGATGGGGCCGAGGCGCTGGCGCGCGTCGTCGACCAAGCGACGGATGCGGCTCGGATCGGCGACGTCGCTCGCGATCGCCACCGCCTCGCCCGGGCCTCCGCGAAGCCGCTCGGCGGCGGCGGCGAGGTCCGACTGGTCGCGCGCCGCCATCACCACCCGAGCGCCTTCGGCGACCAGGCCCTCGGCGATGGCCAAGCCGATGCCCTTTGAAGCGCCGGTGACCAGCGCCGTCTTGCCAGCGATCTGCAGGTCCATGCGACAGTCTACGCACGAGCCCGCAGTCTACGCACGAGCCCGCTCTGCGAGAGCAACGCCCGCCAACGCCCGCAGGTCGGCAGCGCCGCACGCGAACATCGCCACCCTCAACTCCCGCAGGTAGCGCTGGAGCGTCCACACGACGGCATCGGCCGAGTCGAGCGCGCTCTTCAGCAGCGGCTGCGCGACCGCGACCGCGTCCGCCCCCAAGGCCAGCGCCTTGGCTGCGTCGACGCCTGAGCGGATGCCGCCGGACGCGACCAACGGCATACCAGGCAGCACTTTGCGCACCGCGACGAGCGCGTCGGCAGTGGGGATGCCCCACTCGACCAGGTCGCGGTGGCGCACCTCACCATGGCGGACCAGATCCTCGACCTTGGCCCAGGAGGTGCCGCCGGCGCCGGCCACGTCGAGCGCCGCGAAGCCGACGCCGGCCACGGCCCGCGCCACCGCCGCGGAGAGACCGTGCCCGACCTCCTTGAGCAGGACCGGGGCGGGAACCCTCGGGACGACCTCGTGCAGGCGCGCCACCAGCCCGCCGAACGCCTCGTCTCCGCCCTCCTGCAACGCCTCCTGCAGTGGGTTGGTGTGGAGCGCCATGGCGTCGGCGCCGACCGCTTCCCGGGCAGACTCGAGCTGTTCGGCGCCGTAGCCACGCAGCAGCTGGGCGACGCCCAGGTTGCCGATCAGCAGCACGTCGGGCGCAAAGGGGCGCACGACGAAGCTCGAGCGCGTTTCGGGGCGCTCGAGCATGACGCGCTGCGATCCGAGCATCAACCCGATGCCCAGCCGCTGCGCGGCCTCGGCCAGATGGCGGTTGATCAGCCCGGCGTGGCCGGCCCCGCCGGTCATCGCCCCGATGAGCAGCGGAGCGGCCAGCTCCCGGCCGAGGAAGGTCGTCCGGGTATCGACCGCGTCGAGGTCGAGCTCCGGCAGCGCGCAGTAAGGCAGGTCGAGGCGCTCGAAGCCGGTGGTGCGCTCGCTGAACGCGGCTGCCCCCGACAGGCACACCTCGAGGTGCCGACCCTTCCGCTCGGTGATGGAGTTCGCGCACATGACGTCAGTGTAGGCGTGAATCCACACCGACGCAGGCAACGACGGGAGGATACGATGCCGACATGTGTGCGCCTAAGGCATTCCGCGGTCCCGCGGTCGCCGTGGCGGCGCTGCTGCTCGCGGCGCTCGCGGCCGGCTGCATCCCGGTGCCGCAGCCGGAGCTGGCGGTCCGGCCGGACGCGGTGACGCTCTCGCTGGCGCGCACGAGCGGCTTCGACATCCTCAACGTCGGCGAGGTCGGTTCGACGCTGAGCTTCGTGGTGAGCAGCAGCGCGCCGTGGCTACTCCTCGAGCCGACCGAGGGGCGTGTCGAGGCGGGTCGGGCCGTGTCGGTCAGCGTGCGTCTGCGCAGCGGCGCGGAGCCGGAGGACGAGGCCGTGGTGCTCGTGGCGACGAATGCCGGTAGCGCCCGCGTACGCGTCTCGGTAGGCGAGTTCGAAGGCGCGACGGTCTGCGCTAGCGACCGGATTCTCTGGAGTCAGGCGGTGGTGGATCCGTGGCCCGGTGCGGAGCGGCGCGCCGAGGCGCTCGAGCCGGTCTCCGGGCCGCCGAGCGCGGCCGGTACGTCCGAGGTGCTGGTCGTCTACCATCGGCATGCCGTCACCATGGACACCGCCTTGGGACGCGCCGCGCTCGCCTCGGAGCTCGCCGCGCGCTCCGGCGCCAGGTTGGTGAGGGCCGGCGCCGGCACTCAGCACGACCTGATGCGCCTGCCGCCCCAGGCCGCTGCATCCGCGCGCGCGGCGCTCGAACGCGACCCGCGCGTGGCGGCGGTGCTGCCGAACCTGCCGATCTACCGTCTGGGAGCTCCGAACGATCCGTTCTACCCGGCCCAATGGTGGGCCTGGTGTTTCGGCCTCGAAGAGGCCTGGGGAATCACGACCGGTGCGGTGACCGAAGGTACCGATCCGACCGTGGTGGTCGCGGTCATCGACGACGGCTTCAACGTCACGCACCGCGACATCGAACCGAAGCTGCTGCCGGGTTTCGACTTCGCCGAGTGGAACGACGACGTCCGTAGCCCCTTCAGCCCCCACGGCACGCACGTGGCCGGCATCGCGTTGGCGCTGGGCAACAACGCCACCGCCATCGCCGGCGTCGCCCACGGCGCCAGCGTGCGCCTGCTGCCGATCAAGGTCTTCCCTGATGACGTCGGCCGAACGGGCAGCCTCGACGCGCTCCTGAACGGCATGCGCTGGGCCGTCGGGCTGCCCGTCGGCGGCGTGGCGACCAACCCCTACCCGGCGCAGGTCGTCAACATGAGCCTCGGGGTGAAGTACAGCCCCGATGCCCAGCAGCGGATGAACTCGGCGTTCGACCCCGTCGTGACCGACATGCGCGCGCAAGGCGCGGTGTTGGTGGCAGCCGCCGGCAACGACGGACTCGATCCGCCCTCTGCCGGCCAGATCCAGTACCCGGCCCGCACCGAGGGCGTGATCGCGGTCGGTTCGGTCGACTACGACGGCGTCCGCAGCGGCTTCTCGAGCTACGGCCCGGGCCTCGAGCTGATGGCGCCTGGCGGAGCGGCCGCGCCCGACGCCGGCGGCTGTCCTTTGGTCCTGAGCCTCGGACCGAGCGGGACCTCGTCCACTGCCTGCTTGGGCGGCACCTCGATGGCCGCGCCCTTCGTGGCCGGCACCGCGGCGCTGCTCATCGCTCAGCACCCCGAGCGCTACCGGGGCCAGCCGGCGGCGCTGGAGGCGCAGCTGTTCGGCACCGCACTCAAGACGCACGCGATGAGCACCGACGAGTACGGTGCGGGCATCGTCTGTGCCGATGCGGCCTTAGGGGCCCCCAGCCGCTGCGGCTGGCCGCCGGTCGGCGGCGCCGAACTCGGGCTCGGCGCCGAACTC
>SKMG01000197.1 GCA_007121175.1 Trueperaceae bacterium
AGGTGCGGGCGGCGACCGAGCGCCTGGCGGTCGCCGCCGAGCGGGGCGTGGCGCCGGCGCTCGCCGCAGCTGGCGATGAGCTGCTGCCATGGCCGCGCTATGGGCGCGCAGCCGCCAGCCTGGCCGCTTTCACGCGCGCCGTCGAAGCCGGTACCTTCGGCGTGCTCGACGACGGCGTGCCCGAGTTCCTGGCTGCTATGGCCCGCGAGCGACGCCGCCGCGCCGCCTGCTCGGATCGCGTCTGCCTCACCAGCGCCCATCGCAGCAAGGGGCTCGAGTGGGACGTCGTCGTCGTCCCCGGACAAGCGCTCGGCGTCTTCCCGCTCGCCGACGATCCCGAGGAGCGGCGCCTGGCGTACGTGGCGTGGACGCGAGCGAGAGAGCGGCTCCACCTGCTCGGCGACGCCGACCGGCCGCCTTCGCCGTTCCTGGTCGACGCCGAGATCGAGGCGCTGGTCGCACTGCAGCAGGATCTGGACTGGTGCGCCAGCGGCGTCGGCAGTGCCTCGATGGCGGCGAGCTGGGCGCTCCAAGAGGCGCGCCGCCGCTTCGGCGAGCATCACGGGACGGGCGACCCTCGCCGGATGGCAGAGCGGGGCCTAGTCTGACCTACACTCTCGCAAGCCGAGACGGAGGGAACGTGGCACGGTTCGCGATCGCGTACGCCAGCAGCGAGGGACACACCAGAGCGGTGGTCGATCACCTCGCCGCGGCACTGCGAGAGCTCGGACACGTCGTCTCCCTCGACGACGTCGGGACCGCCGCGGCCACCACCGCGCTCGACGAATCGGACGCGGTGGTGGTGGCGGGCTCGATCCACGGAGGCCGTATGCAGCCGCGGCTGGTGCGCTTCGCCTCGGCGCATGGCGTGGCGCTCTCGCAGCGACCGAGCGCCCTGATGATGATCTCGATGAGCGCCGCCCTGCGCGACGCACGGGGGCTAGCGCGTACGCAGGAGTACTACACCACCTTCCTGGCGTGCACGCCGTGGCGTCCCGACGTGGTCGAGTTCGTGCCCGGCGTGCTGCGCCTGGCCGGGCTCGGACCGATCAGGCGCTCGTTGGCAGTACGCATGGCGCGGCAGCTCGGCCTGCCGATCGACCGAGACATCGACTGCATGGACTGGGTTTCCATCCAGCGCTTCGCCGAGTCCGCGGCCCGCTGGTTCCCGCGCATCGGCGTGCCGACGCTGGCGCCAGGCCGCAGCCAGCGCGACGGCCACGCCTAGCACCCAACACCAGGCACGTCCGGCGGCTGCCTCGGGCGTTACACTCTCCGGGGCGCGCAGCGCCCGGGACGCCCCGCGCCCGGGACGCCTCGCGCCCGGGACGCCTTGCGTCCATGGAGGCCAGCACGTGGGACCGATCGACCTGGCGCAGGTCCAGGCCGAGCTCGACGCTCGGCACGACCGCGACCTCTACCTGCACCTCGAGACGACCACCGGCTCCTACACCGCCCTCGGACCCGAGAAGCTACCGCCGGTGATCGCCTTCGTGCGCAACGCCACCGTCCGGTTCGATCGCGCCATGGTGACCGGTGAGGGACCGTACCGCGTCGGCCTGAAGCTCCACGGCGGCTGGGTCTATGCCCAGGGCCTCACCGACTACACCGTCAACGAGCGCGGTGAACTGCTGCTGGCCGGGCACGACGCCGAGGGCAACCTCCGGGTCGCGCTGCAGCTCTCAGAACGCCCCTTCCGGGAGTGAGCGAGATGTCGATCCTACCCCCGCCTCCCGAGCGCATCGACCACCTGGTCGAAGGCATGACGCTGCTCGATCCGAGCGCCGAGGACGGCCTGCTGGTCGTCCTACCGCACCCGGACGACGAGTCGTTCTCGTCGGGCGGCACCATGGCGCTCGCCAGCGACGCCGGCGTGCCCGTCACCTACCTGTGCGGCACGTACGGCGACATGGGCCGCCGCATGGGAAGCCCGTTCTTCGCTACACGCGAGTCGATGCGCGACGTGCGCGAGCGGGAGCTGGCCGAGGCCTGCGAGATCCTGGGCGCGCGGTACGAACTGCTAGGCATGCGCGATCGGATGGTCGAGTTCGAGGATCGTCGAGAGGTGGCCGGGCGCGTGCGCGAGGTCATCGAACGGCTCGCGCCGAGCACCGTGATCACGTTCTATCCCGGGCACGCGGTGCACCCTGACCATGACGCGATGGGACTCGCGACGAAGCTCGCGGTCGAAGGGCTGACCAAGCGGAAGCCGCAACTCTTGGGGGTGGCCGTCGGCGACCGTCAGCAGCTGCGCGCGCTGCTCGGCCCGCCGCACGTGGCGGTCGACATCCGCAGCGTGCGGCAGCGCAAGCTCGACGCGCTGCGCGCGCACCGTTCCCAGACCGAGATGATGTTCCTGCGCTGGGCGAAGCAACTCGAGGAGGACGAGCAGACCAAGGCCTTCCGCCAGGAGATGCTCACCGTCGAGCGCTTCTACCGCCTCAACGGCGTCGTGGGCCCGAGCGGCTGACCTCGCACCGCTGTTCGACCGGGCGGCGCTTCACGCGGCGCGGCGCGGCGCGGTGCTGCGGTTCAGCCGTCGTCCTGGTCTCCCGCCGGCTCCAGACCGTCGAGCGTCCACGGCATCATCTCAGCAATCGTCGGGTGCGACAGCACCGTGGTGCGGAACGTGCGCCAGTCGATGCCGGCGTTCATCGCGACGGCGAACGGGGCGACGACCTCGTCCCCGCGCACGCCGAGCGCCGCGACGCCCAGGAACCGCTCGCTGTCGGCGTCCACCAGCACCTTCACGAAGCCCTCGGTCTCGCCGAGCTCGATCGCCCGCGACATCGAGCGCATCGGCATCGTCGCCTTCAGGACGCGGTGGCCGCGCTCCAGTGCGGCTCGCTCGGTGAGGCCGACGCGGCCGAGCGGCGGGTCGATGTACATGTTGTAGACCGCGTGGCGCGCCGACAGTGTGCGCGGTCCGCCGTGCAGCTGATCGAGCACGATCTCGGCGTCGTTCACCGAGGTGTGCGTGAAGGCCCCCTCGCCGTTGACGTCCCCGAGCGCGAACACGCCCTCGGCGCTGGTGCGCAAGACGTCGTCGACGCGCACGTGACCGCGCTCGTCGACCTCGATCCCAGCGCGCCCGAGCTCGAGGCGGTCGCTGTTGGGCGTGCGCCCGGCGGCCACCAGCAGGTGCGAGCCCTCGAGCCGCCACTCCCCCTGCGCTCCATCGAGCACGAGCGCAACGCCGCCGCCGGCTGTCGACTCGACCCGCGTCACGCTCGCGTCGAGCTCGATCGTCAGGCCCTCGCGCGCCAGGAGCTCGCGCGCCGCCTCGGCGACGTCGCCATCCTCGCGGCCCATCAGCTGCGAGCCCGCCTCGACGACGCTGACGCGCGCACCGAAGCGGTGGAACATCTGACCGAACTCGAGGCCGACGTAGCTCCCGCCGAGCACCACCAGGTGTTCCGGTAGCTCCTCGAGCTCCAGCAGGCGGTCGTTGTCGAGCCACGGCACGTCGCTCAGGCCCGGCAGGTCGGGGACGCGCGCGCGGGCGCCGACGTTGAGGTAGACGTGCGCACCGCGCAGCGTGCGCTCCCCGACCCGCAGCGTGCGCGGCGCCGTGAACTGCGCCCAGCCGCGAACGAGGGTGATGTGCTCTGAGGACTCGTACCAGCGCTCCAGACCCTCGCGGCTATCGCCACGAATGGCGTTCATGCGCTCCATCAGCGCCGCGAAATCGATCTCGACGCCCTCGACGCGTACGCCGTAGTCGCCGGCGCGGCGCGCCTGGTGAGCGACCTTGGCGCTGGCGATCAGCGCCTTGGTCGGCGTACAGCCGGTGTTGACGCAGGTGCCGCCGACGCGCGCTCCCTCGACGATCGCGATCGTCTCACGAGGCGGCAGCCCGGCCGCCAGGGTCTTCGCCGCTTGGCCGGCTCCTACGATCACGTGATCGAAGGTCTCGACGTCGCCGTTCGCTCCGGTGGGGTGATCGCCGCGGTTCATGATTCCTCCCTCTCGCTTACCGACCCTAGCGATCAGACGGGCGGGTCGCAGCCTCGTGCGAGACGCCGCTGTGGGGTGCGCGCGTGGCGACGCGCGAGACAGCGCACCCGTTGCGTGCGGGAGGCCGCCATGCGCGCGCGCCGGCAGAGGCCGGGCTCGTCACGCGCGCGCCATCAGCTCGCCACGCCGGAAGGTGCGCGCGCCGTACCACAGCAGCACCGCAGCGAGCGCCCAGAAGACCACCCCGAGCCCGACCACGAAGGCGGTCGAGAGCACCACCACGCCAGCCGCCTGGCCGACGATGAGCAGCACGATCGGCAGCACCACCGCGCCGCCGATCTGATACGCCTCCTGGAAGGTCGAGACGCGCGAGGACACCAGCACCGTGGCGCCGAGCCCCACCGCCGCCACCGCCGGCGCCACCCACAGCGCCAGCACGAACCACATGCCGGTTGGGAAGAACAGGCGCTCCAGCGTCGGCCAGGCCGCGGCGTTGGCGACCACCGAGTAGATCACGAAGCCGCCCCAGGCGACGGCGAGCGCCGGCAGGAAGCCGGACAGCAGCTTGCCGAGCAGCAGCTCGGCGTCGCTGGTCGGCGTGTAGATGAGGGCCTCGAGGGTGCGGCGCTCGCGCTCGCCTGCGAAGGTGTCGGCCGCGATCACGCTGGCTACCATCAGCGGCAAGATGAGGTAGAGCGGCGCGAACAGGTATGTGAGCAGCAGCACCACGATCCGCTCGTCCTCGGTGTAGCCGGCCAGGCGCGCCTGCATGGCGTCGGGCATGCTGTCGAGCAGGGCCGTGAGGTCGCCGGCTCCGGGCAGGTTGACGAAGGTCGGCGCGAACGCTGCGACGGCGGGCAGCAGCAGCAACAGGATGAGCGGCACGACGATCAGCGGGATCAGCACCGCCTTGGCGTGTCGCAGCACGGTCAGGTCCTTGATCACGATCGCTCGTACCGCCCTCAGGTTCACCGCCGCACCTCCACCGCTCGCCCGGTACCCGCTTCGGAGGTGCCCGCAGCAGCAACGGCGTCGCCAGCAGCAGTGGCCTCGCCAGCACCAGCGCGCTCGCCGCCACCGGCGGCCGGCCGCTCGCCACGATGGATCGCGAAGTAGACGTCCTCGAGCGACGGCAGCTGCCGCTCTACCGCGAACACGTCGGCTCCGGAACGCACCAGCACTCGCACCACGGCGGCGATGGTCGCCTGGTCGGGCGCCTCGAAGTGCAGCTCGACGTCCTCCCCAGCCCGTACCTGCAACCCGTCGAGCCCGGCAACGCTCGCGAGCAGCCGCGCCGGCTCCTCCCCGGCCGCAGGCCGGACGAGCACGCGCACCGAGAGCCGGGCGCCGAAGTCGGCGGCGAGCGCCGAAGGTGCGCCGCTGGCGACCACCTTCCCGTGCTCGAGCACGACCACCCGATCGCACAGGGCCTGCGCCTGCGCCAGATTGTGGGTGCAGAGCAGCACCGTCGTGCCGCCTTCCCGCAAGCCAGAGATGCGCTCGTCGACCGAGCGCGCAGCCACGGGATCGAGTCCCGAGCTCGGCTCGTCCAGGAACAACAGCTCGGGCTGGTGCAGCAGAGCCCGCGCCAGCGTCAGCCGCTGGCGCATCCCCTTCGAGTACGTCATCACCCGGGCGTCCGCCGCCCC
>SKMG01000182.1 GCA_007121175.1 Trueperaceae bacterium
ACGCGGACTACGTCGACCCGACCATCACGGCGTTCGACCGCGAGGTGCAGTTCTACCTCGCCTACCTCGACTACGTTGCGCGCTTCGAGGCCGCCGGGCTCGGCTTCTGCTTCCCCGCCATCGCGGCGGGCCCCGAGGGGCTGCACGTCGAGGCGTCCTTCGATGCCGCCCTGGCGGGCCGGCTGCTCGAGGACGGAGCGAACGTGGTGCGCAACGACTTCTGGCTCGAGCGAGACGAGCGCATCTTCGTCGTCACGGGCGCCAACCAGGGCGGCAAGACCACCTTCGCACGGATGATCGGTCAGGTCCACTACCTGGCCAGCCTCGGCTGCCCGGTCCCCGGTAGGGCGGCGTGCGTGCCGCTGTGCGACGAACTCCTGACCCACTTCGAGAAGGAAGAGGACCTGAGCCTGCTGCGCGGCAAGCTCCAGGACGAGCTCATACGGCTGCAGGAGCTGCTCGGCCGAGCGACGCCGAGCAGCCTGCTGATCGTCAACGAGGTCTTCGCCTCGACCACCGCCGACGATGCGCGCGTGCTGGGCAGAGAAGTCCTTGCTCGGCTGCTCGAACTCGGGCTGGTGGCGGTATGGGTCACCTTCATCGAAGAGCTCGCTTCGTTCGACGCTCGCGTCGTCAGCGTGGTGAGCACCGTCGATCCGGTCGATCCGCTCCGCCGCACCTTCAGGCTGCTGCGGCGGCCGGCCGACGGCCGAGCGCACGCCCTCGCGATCGCCAAGGCACACCGGCTCACCTACGAGGACCTGCGCGCCCGGTTGCGCCCATGAGACCGAGGCTGCTGTTCGACGATCGCGACGCCGGATTCGAGGACGTCGGGCGCCGTGCTCGGGCAGCCTCGCGGGCCAGCCGAAGGGCGAGTTCGCCGACGGCGCGCGCGCTCGTCCAGGATCTCGAGTTGACCACGCTGATCGACGCGATGGCCCGGGGCGACGCCTTGGTCGGCGATGTTGCGGAGCGCGTGCTGCTCGAGCCGCTGACCGATCCGGAGCGGATCTCGTACCGCCAGCAGATCCTGCGCGACTGCCTGGCGAACCCGGACGCCGTCCGTGAGCTGCACGCGCTCTCCGCATCGTGCATCGAGCGCGCGCGGAAGGTGTCGTGGGGTTTCATGCCACGGCGCCCCGAGGCGATCGTCCGTCATTCGCACGACGTCTTCACCACCTTCCTGGAGTCGTTCCGCGCACTGCGGCGCTTCTCCGACGGCCACGCCGAGCGCTTCACAGCGCCGGGCCTGCGAAGGCTCTTCGAGATGATCGCCCGCGAGCTCGACGACGCCTACCTGGCCGAGGTCGACCGTCACCTGCGGGAACTGCGCTTCGATGACGGCGTCTGGCTCAGCGCCCGGTTGGGCGGCGGCAACCGCGGCAGCGCCTACGTCCTGCGGCGCTCGCCTCGCCGCGGCCGGTCGCCCTGGGGCTGGCTCGGGCGCTGGTGGCGTCCGCGCCGGGACAATGGCGCGACCGCACTCACCTACCGGCTGCACCCGCGCGACGAGGTCGGGCTGCGGGCGCTGGCCGAGGTGCAGGATCGGGGCCTCGAGACGTTCGCGAACGTCCTCGCCCGAGCGACCCAGCACGTCCTCGGATTCTTCAACGCCTTGCGTGCCGAGACGGCATTCTACGTCGGCTGCCTCAACCTCTCCGAACGGCTGGCCGAGCTGGGCGCCGCCACCTGCTTCCCCGAGCCGCTCGGAGCCCAACCTGCGGCCCGTGCAGGCGCCGGCCTCTACGACCCGTGCCTGCTGCTCCGCGTCGGGCACCAGGTGATCGACAACGACCTTGCAGCGGACGGGGCCGCCTTGGTGGTCATCACCGGTGCGAACCAGGGCGGCAAGACCACCTTCCTCCGCAGCATCGGCCTGACGCAGCTGATGATGCAGAGCGGCATGTTCGTGCCGGCGCGCTCCTACCGTGCCAGCGTCGCGCCGGGAGTCTTCACGCACTTCAAGCGCGAGGAGGACGCCACCATGACCAGCGGCAAGCTCGACGAGGAGCTCGCTCGCATGGGCCTCATCGCCGACGAGTTGAAACCCGGATCGTTGCTGCTGCTCAACGAATCGTTCGCCGCAACCAACGAACGCGAGGGCTCGGAGATCGCGCGCCAGATCGTCCAGGCCGTGACCGAAGCGGGCGCACCAGTGTTCTTCGTGACCCACCTGACCGACTTCGCGCGCGACCGGTACGAGCGCGAGCGCGCCTCGAGCCGCTTCTTGCTGGCCGAGCGGCGACCGGACGGTACACGCACCTTCAAGCTGCGCGAGGGCGCGCCTGAGCCGACCAGCCACGGCGCGGACCTGTACCGCACGATCTTCGAGGTCGGCGACGTCGGGGTGGCCTCGGTCGACGAGCGAACCGCGCGGCGCTGACGAGCCGGCGGCGTCCTGGCGCGCCAACGGGGCTAGGCCCCGCCGGCCGGGCTCCGCACGCCGGCGGCGCGCAGGCACGCTGCCGCAGTACTGGACTGGCCGGGGGCACTCAGTAGGCTGTGCCATGCCGGGCGACGCCGTGTTGACCGCCACCGTGATCGGGCTCGTGCTCGCCGCGCTGATCACCACCCGCGTTCCCGCCGATGCGCTGTTCGTGCTGGCGCTGACGGTGCTGCTGGTGAGCGGCGTGGTCAGCCCGCTCGACGCCTTCGCGGGCTTCGCCAACGAGGGCGTCATCACGGTCGCGGTGCTGTACGTCGTGGTGTCTGGCCTGCGCGAGACCGGCGGCGTGCAGCACATCTCGCGTGTCCTGCTCGGCCGCCCCCGGGGCGTCGAGGGCGCGCAGCTGCGGCTGACCGCTCCGGTGGCCTTCTTCAGCGCCTTCCTCAACAACACGCCGATCGTCGCCATGCTCATCCCGGCCGTCCGCGATTGGGCACAGACCCATGCGCTGCCGGTGTCGAAGCTGATGATGCCGCTCTCCTTCGCCGCGATGCTCGGCGGCCTGTGCACGCTGGTCGGCACCAGCACCACGCTGGTCGCGCACGGGTTGCTCATCGAGCGCCGCGGCGTCGGCCTGGGCTTCTTCGAGATCGGCGCTGTGGGCGTTCCCGTGGCCCTGACCGGGGTGGCATTCGTGATCGCCACCTCGCGCTGGCTGCTGCCCGATCACCGGTCCGACGAGACGGTCTTCGGCGACCCACGCGAGTACACCGTCGAGATGACCGTCGACGGTAAGGGACCCTTGGACGGACGCACCGTGGCCGATTCGGGGCTGGCCGAGAGCGGCCTGCAGCTCATCGAGATCCACCGGGACGGCGAGATCTACCCAGCGGTCGCGCCGACGCTGCACCTGCACGCCGGCGACCGCCTGGTGCTCGCGGGCTCGGCCGGTTCGGTGGTCGACCTCCAGCGCCGCCACGGCCTGACCCCCGCAACGACGCAGCTCTTCAAGCTCGATGCGCCCCGCAGCGAGCGCGCGCTGATCGAGGCGGTGGTGTCGGACAGCTCGCCGCTCATCGGCAGCACGATCCGGCGCGGCAGCTTCCGCACGCGCTACGGGGCCGTGGTCATCGCCGTGGCCCGCAACGGGGCACGGCTGACGGGCAACCTCCGCGACATCGTGCTGCGGCCCGGCGATACGCTGCTGCTCGAGGCGACGCCGTCGTTCGCCGAGCGCCACCATCAGAGCCGTGACTTCTATCTGGTGAGCGCGCTGCCCGACACGCACCCCTGGCGCTTCGAGCGCGCCGCGCTCGCCATCGCGATTCTCATCGCCATGGTCGCAGCGGCGACGCTCGGCTTCCTCAGCATGCTCCAAGCGGCTCTGGTGGCGGCGGCGGCCATGCTGGTCACGCGCTGCATGACCATCGAGGCCGCCCGCGCGAGCATCAACTGGCCAGTGATCCTGGTGATTGCCAGCGCGATCGGACTGGGCAATGCGATGGAGGCGTCAGGCCTGGCCGTGCAGACAGCCGGGCTGGTGGTCGGGCTGGCGGGCGCGTCGCCGCTCGCGAACCTCGTCGCGCTCTTCGCGCTCACCTCGCTGTTCAGCCAGGTCATCACCAACAACGCGGCCGTGGTGCTGATGTTCCCGATCGCGCTGTCGGTCGCGACGAGCCTGGGAGTGGACCCGATGCCGTTCGTGATCGCCATCGTCGTCGCCGCGGGCGGGGCCGTCGCAACGCCGATCGGCTACCAGACCAACCTCATGGTGTATGGGCCCGGCGGCTACCGCTTCACCGACTTCCTGAAGGCCGGGCTCCCGCTCCTCGCCGTCACGGCGCTCGTCGCGCTGCTGGTGATCCCGGCCGTCTGGCCGTTCTGAGCCTTCGCGGCCAGCCCGGCGCCGTCATCCCTCCAGCAGCGCCTTCAGCGCCACGAGCCGCTCGGCCCAGAAGGCCTTCATGCGCTCGGCCTCCTCGGCGCTCGGCAGCCGCACGTGCTGCAGCGAGACGGCGCTCCGCGAGGCTCCCCTGGCGCTGAAGGTCGCATGGATGCGCGTGAGGCCATCCCCCCAGTCGAAGCGCGCGGTCTTCGGCCGCTTCGACGTGCGCTCGCGGAGCTCGACATCTCGCAACCAGCGCTCCCGCACGCTGGCGTCGACGAACGCGTCGAAGAGCCGATCGACGGGCACCGCCACGGTCTTCGAGGCACTGATCTCGAAGCCTTCGAAGCGCTCGCCGACGGCGCGCCCGTGGGCGCGCTCGTACCCGACGGCGACGGCCTGGGCTGACCAGGGGTCGACGCCGTGCTGCTCGATGAGCCAGTTGGCGATCGCCGCGTGCGAGCGTTCCGAGGAGCCCCACTCGTCGAGCAGATCGAGCCACTGTTCCCAGCCGCGGCCGGTCCTGCGCTGCACCGCCTCCTCTGAGATCGGGAACGGCACCGGCGGGCCGGTGCCGCCCGGTTCGAGCAGCGCCGAGCGCGCCTCGGCGGGCGTCTCGCCGGTGAGCTCCATGCGCGCGCGCACGAGCCGATCGAACGTTCGCTCTCGGCTCATCGCGTGTTGGCGCCCGGTAGTCGAGTCGAGCAGGTGCCCATCCGCCACTCCTCCCTCGAGAGACCGACCATAGGGCCTCCCCCGGGGGGTGTCAAGCGCCCGCGACGGCGCTGGAGGCACGGTCAGGCGCTGCGATACGCTACGAGACTCCGTTCGGCGATGCACTACTCTGAGCGTACCCAGCGGCCGTGTCAACGGCGAGCCCTCGGAGTTGGTCGCCCGCGACGCCAGGAGGGACCGTGCGTCATGGAGCGTCTAGGTTCGCCTGCAACCGGCGCCGCGGTACGAAGCCCCGAAGCAACCTTGCGCCGGGCGCATCGCTCCTTCGCGCTCGTGCTGTCGGGCGGAGGCGCACGCGGCCTGGCTCACGTCGGCGTCTTGCGGGCCCTCGAGCACCTCGGCTATCGGCCATCCGGGATCGTCGGCGTCTCGATGGGGGCGATCGTCGGCGCTACGTACCTGCTCAACCACGACTGGTACCAGTGCTTGCTCCACCTCGACCTCAACCGCCTGCCCGGCGCTCCCAACGGTGCTCGCGACGGCCCCGTCGCGCGACTGCAGTCGGCTGTCGCCTCCGGCGTGGCGGTCGGACACCTCCTGTTGCGGTGGGGTACCTGGACTGCCTCGGAGTCGACGATCCGGGCGTTGCTC
>SKMG01000367.1 GCA_007121175.1 Trueperaceae bacterium
ACCAAGGCCTCATTGCCTCCCGAGGCGGCCGGTCGTTCGCCCACGCGGGTGATGCTCACCTCGAGCCCGTGTCGGTGCCCGACCGAGCGCGCTCGACGCTCGGCGTCCCGCGCCAGCCGCCTCAGCACGACTCCGTCCACGCTGCGGACGTCGACGACACAGCTGGCCTCCTCCGCGATCGCGTTGACCGCGGTGCCGCCGTGGGCAAGCCCGACGTTGAGGCTCGAACGTGGCTCGTTCGGCACCTCGAGGCGACTGAGCGCGTGGATGGTGTCACCGAGCGCGTGCACCGCCGACGGCGTGCCGTGGTCGCCCCACGAATGTCCGCCGGGACCGCGCAGGCGCACCTCGAAGCGCACCGAGCCGACCGCCTGATGGACCACACCGCCGAGGTGCCCGTCGATGGCGAGGAAGGCGTCGACCACCCCAGCGTGGTCGTTCGCGAGCACCTTGGCGCCCCGCAGGTCGCCGAGCCCCTCCTCGCCGACCGTGGCTGCCAGTAGCAGCCGCGGCCGCCGGACCATCGCCTCGCCGGCGATGCCCTCGGCCGCCGCCGTCAGGACGGCTAGGCTGGCGCTGTTGTCGCCCAGCCCGGGCGCGTACCAGCGATCGCCCGATTCGCGCACCCGCACGTCGCTGCGTGCGTCGAAGACCGTGTCGAGGTGAGCCGCCAACAGCACTCGCGGGCCGCTGCCTCCGGGCACCTCGGCGACCACGTTGCCGATCCCGTCGAGGCGCGGCTCGAGTCCGGCGGCCCGCCATAGCGACATCACCAGCTCCGCGCGCCGCTCCTCCTCGAAGGTGGGGGCCGGCACCTCGCAGATCACGCGCGCCAGCTCCGCGGCCCGCCCACGCGGCACCGCGCGCGCTCGAGCGCCCGGTGCCGCCGTGCTCACCGACCGTCGCGAGCCGGATCGAGCGTGGCGATCCCCTCGCGCAGCGCGTACAGAGCGGCCTGAGTGCGGTTGTTCAGGCGCAGCTTGGAGAAGATCTCCGAGAGCCTGTTGCGCACGGTCTTCTCGGAAACGCCGAGCGCCAAGGCGATCTCCTGGTTCGACGAGCCCTGCGCGAGCAGCCGCAGGATGTCCTCTTCGCGCTCGGTGAGTTCCGAGATCGCGTGTTCAGGATGCCGCGGCAGCTCGCCGTAGCGCCGGAACTCGTCGAGGATCGAGGCCGCGATCTCGGCCGACAGCAGCGTCTCGCCCGCCGCCACCCGATGGATGGCGTCGAGCAGATCCTCGGCGCCGGCGTCCTTGAGCAGGTAGCCGCGAGCGCCGGCCTTCACTGCCTCGAACACGTAGCGGTCCTGGCGGTACATCGTCAGGATGATCACCCGCGCCTCGGGATGCTCGGCGAGGATCGCCTTGGTCGCGGCCACGCCGTCGAGCTCGGGCATCTGGATGTCCATCAGGATCACGTCGGGCTTGGTGTCCAGGGCGTGGCGGATCGCCTCCCGCCCGTTGGCGGCCTCGCCGATCACCCGGAAGCCCTCTTCGCTCTCGAGGATGCTCCGGAGGCCCTGACGGAACATCGCATGGTCGTCACAGAGCAGCAGCCGCGTCATGCCGTCCATGGTACCCGAGCCCTGGGGGTGCTACCGTACCTCCGAGGGACGCCCGTGGGGCCGACGTGTACGACGGCCCGCGCTCCGCAAACGTGCCCCCGGGCGCGCCGGAGCGCGGGCGGCCGCGCGTCGGCTGGCCGCGGGCGTTCTTCAGATCGCGCCCGTCGTGGACGCGGGCCCGGCGGCATGACCGGGTGGGCCCCGGCCGGCAGGGCGTTTGGAGGCGGTACCATGCTCCACCCGAAGGCCGCGCTGATCGAGCGCGTGCAAGCCGAGGGCCAGCCCAAGCCCGTGTTCCATACCGAGCGCAGCGGACCCGATCACGAGCCGGTGTTCGAGTCCGAGGTCAGCGTCGACGGCGCGCCGGTCGGTCGCGGCCAGGGCGGCAACAAGCGTGATGCCGAGCGGCGCGCCGCCGAGGCGGCGCTGGCGACGCTCGAGCGCGAGACGCACGCGGCCGCCGGCGTCTCGCCGCGCGACGAGCCCTTCGACGGTCCCTGGCCGATGGTGCCGGAGGTCCTGGCAGTGAGCCTGCAGGTCGCGAACACGCGAGTCCCGGCCGAGCTCCGCGGCGACGCCGCGCTCGAGGCGGTACAGGCCTTCGCGCTCAGGCTGTACAAAGGCGTGCTCGAAGAGGTCGGCGAAGTCGTGGAGGACGAGCTCGAGGAGGAAGAGGACGCGGCCTAGTCACCCCAGACGGCCTCGCGCTGCGCCGCCGGGCTTCAGCCCGTGCTCGGCGCACCGTCGACGGACGCCTCCTCGGCACCGACGACGCCCTCGAGGGCCGGCGCGGGGCCCTCGGCCCGCGCCAGCACGCTGAGCGAACCGTCGGTCTCGAGCACCACGGCCTCGACCTCGGAGAGGCTCGCGAAGCCCCGCGCGCGCAGCGCCGCACGCAGTTCGTCCTCCGCGACGCGCGCGCCGCATCTCGTCGGCGAGCGGTCGCCCGCGCAGCGCCAGCAGGCGCGGCTCACCCGTCACGATGCGGCGCACCCAGGGGAAGCGCAGTCCCGACCAGGTGACCGCGTACTGCAGGGCGATCAGCAGCGCGAAGGCGGCGAGGCCCTGCAACAGGTCGACGCCTTCATCGAGCAGCACGTTGGCCAGGCTCGAGCCGAGCGCCACGGTCACGACCAAGTCGAAGGCGTTCATCTTGGAGAGCGTTCGCTTGCCGGAGATGCGCAGGAATGCCACCATCCCCACGTACGCCAGCGTCCCCACCAGGAGCGTACGGAACACGCCCGACAGGCCGTCGAAGAGCACGGCTGCTCCGGCCTACGCTGTGTGCAGCCGCTTGGCTGCGCGCTCGATCCGCCTGAGGTCCTCGGCCGCCTTCTCTTTCACGAGCATGTCTCTCAGACCGTTGCTCACGGGCACGTCGCCGCCCCGCGCCTGCACGAGCTCGACCATCTTCGCGGCGAAGGCCCGCAGCGGCGTCTCCACGCTCAGGTGGTTGAGCTCGTCACTGCTCGGGAGCCGCACCTCGACGAGGTCGTTGTCGAATCCGGAACGGTCGCCGCGCACGACGACCAGCACGCGTCCGTGTTCGGTGACCACCAGGAAGCGATCGTCGTGCCGATCGGTCACTCGCTGGCCTCGTCGAGGAAGCGCTGGAGCGCGTCGACGTTGACGGTGATCGGCGCACGGCGCCGGCGCACCGCGCCGTACTCGAGCAGCCGTGCCAGGCAGTGGCTGACGGTTTCGCGGGTGGCCCCGATCATCTTGGCGAGGTCCTGCTGGGTGAGGTTGAGGTCGATGACGGTGCCGCGCTCCCCCGCCGCCCCGAAGTCCTTGGCCAAGCGCAGCAGCAGGTTCGCCAGGCGGCCGGGGGCGTCGAACGCGCCGACCTCGGCCTGCCATTGCTGCGCCTGCCACAGCCGCGTGGACATCACCTGGATGAACTTCATCGCGATCCGCGGCTGCTGCTGCAGCAGCCGCTGGAAGTCGCTCTCGGGCATCACGATCAGCGTGGTGTCGACCACCGCCTCGGCCTGGTTGGGACGCCGTTCGCTCTCGAGCAGCAACAATTCCCCGAAGATGTCGTACTGCCCGAGCAGCCCGAGAATCATCTCCTTGCCGTTCGGGAAGTACATGGAGATCTTGACCATGCCTTCACGGATGAAGTAGAGCGCGTCGGCAGGATCCTCCATGTGGTAGATGATCTCGCCCTGGGTGAAGCGCTTGTAGGGCGTGATCCTCGAGAGCTCCTCGAGCTCCTCCGCAGCGAGGTCCTCGAACAACTGGGTGTTCTTCAGATGCCACACCAAGCTCGGATATTCCTGCACGCGGCCAGTGTAGCCCAGGCGCCGCCACCATGCGTCGACCCGGGCAGGTGAGGACGGGTCGTCAGTCGCTCTCGCCGGCAGCTCTCTCGACCGCGCCGAACGCCTCGAGGTAACCGATGGCGCGCTGGTAGGCATTGAGATCACCGAAGTTCTGGATCTGGAAGCCGCCGACGAAGATCGACGGTGTGCCCCGCAGTTGCAGCGCCATCGCCGCCTGGTAGGCCTCGAGCACGCTCTGCTCGTGCCGGCCCTCGGCCAGGCAGCGAGCGACGTCGTCGACCTCCAGTCCCTCCTGCGCGGCGATCTGCACGAAGCGCTCATCGGGGTCGCCCAGCCGGCCCCACTCGGGCTGCTCGACGTAGAGCGCGCGCTGGTAGGTCCAGAACGCCCCGTCGTCAGCGGCGTTGGCATCGGCCACGCACTCCGCCGCCTCGGCAGCGCGGAAGGAGTTGGGGAAGCTCCCCATCAGCGGGAAGTGGTGGTACTCGATGCGGACGTCGCCGCGCGAGAGCAACGCGGCCTCGAGCTGCGGCATGACCTCGAGGTTGAAGCGGCGACAGGCCGGGCACTGGAAGTCGCTGAACTCGCGCACCACGATCGGCGCGTCGGCGGGGCCCTTGGCGTGACGCGCCTCGGGGAAGGCCGCCGGCGGCACCTCGGCGAGTGAGAGCGCGAAGGATAGCTCGAACGGCGCGGCCTCGCCGCTGACCTCGAGCGTCAGCCGGAAGTGGTCGATGCCGACCGCCGACGGCCCGGCGCCCGCGAGCTCGGGCACCGCACGCTGTAAGAACTCGAGCACGGGCTCCTCGATGTCGGCGCCGAACCCGGTCGCAGCAGCGACCAGCGCCGCAAGCTCGAGCGCCTGCGGCTCCTCGAACGCCTCGCTGCGGCCGCGGACCTCGTAGAGCGCGCCACCTCTCGGCACGGCCTCGACGACCAGGCCGGCCTCGGTGCGGAAGGTGTTCTCCGGGAGCGGCTCGACCTGCAAGCCGGCGAGCTCCGGGAGCGCATCGGGATCGCCGCCGATCTGCGCGTGGCCGGCGGGTGCCAGCAGCAGCACGGCGGCCGAGGCGAGGGCGAGCAGGCGGAACGGGAACAAGGTCATCGGTCTCCTCCATCGGGACGTTCGATCAGGTCTGTCGGAACGGCCGCGGTCACGCGCAGCAGCTCGTCGCTGGTGAGCTCGAGCATCGCCTCCCGGGTGCCGCCGCCGGCGTAGAGGGTGCGGCTCGGCAGCGTGACGCCCCGGTCGACCAGGGCCCGAAGCGTACGCCGGTGGCCGAAGGGCGGCATGCCGCCGACGGGATAGCCGCTGATCGACAGCGCCTCGTCGGGCGTTGCGAGCCGCACGCGCCGGCGGCTCACCCCCCAGGCCGCAGCCAGCGCCGGATAGCGTATCCGGGCCTCGCCGGCGGCCATCACCAGCCACGGCTCGCCCCTCACCAGGAACACCAGGCTCTTGACGATGTCGTCCACCGCCACGCCGAGCGCCGCAGCGGCCGCCAGCACCGTCGGCGTCGGCGAGCCGGGCACCACCAGGCGCGCAGCGACACCGTGCGCCTCGACCCAGGCCGACAGGTCGCTGTCGCTCAGGGGCGCCGGACGAGAGCCAGCCGCGAGGCCCGCTGCGCCGCCGGCCTCGTGGCTCGCGTCCTCCGCTGCGCTCGACATGCGGACCAGTCTAGCCACTCAGGTCGCCGCGCTACGTGCCGGGACGGGCCGCACCACGCGCCGGGCCGGGC
>SKMG01000173.1 GCA_007121175.1 Trueperaceae bacterium
GCTGCGTAGGCCCGCTCTCCCGAGCGCTGCACCGCGGAGTAGGCCGGCGGCCGCTGCTCGCGCAGCGCCAGGAACGGCGGCAGCGCCGCGCGGAGCGCGGCCTCGTCCAGAGCGCTCGCGTCCGCGCGCGCCTGCACCGGCCCCTCGGCGTCGAGCGTTGCCGTCCCGACACCCAGCGCGACCCAAGCGAGGTACGCCTTGTCGGCGCCGGTGAGGAAGGGGGCGAGCTTGGTAGCCTCATCGACCAGCAGCAGCAGCACACCGCTCGCGAGCGGGTCGAGCGTGCCGGCGTGACCGACGCGACGCGTTCCCAGGAGCCGGCGCGCGCGCGCCACCACGTCGTGCGAGCTGAGGCCGAGCGGCTTGTCGACTGCGAAGACGCGCACGGCGTCAGCCTAGCAAGCACCGCCCTGGCGGGGCGGGTCCGAGGCCGGCGTCATGGGTCCTCACGCCGTCGCGCTCCTCGACCGTCGAGCCCTTCGCCAGCAACCACCACGCCCTTGCACCCGTGACGATCGACACGGGCGCGCGACGCCGTAGCGGGCATACGATGCCGAGGATGATCGAGGTCGACCGGCTCAGCAAGCGCTTCGACGGCGTCACCGCCGTCGCCGAGTTGTCGTTCAGCGTGGCCGCCGGCGAGGTGTTCGGCCTGCTCGGGCCGAACGGCGCCGGCAAGACCACCACCTTGCGGATCCTCTCGACGCTGCTCCGGGCCGACAGCGGGCGCGCCAGCGTCGCCGGGCACGACGTCAGCACCCAGGGCGAGGCGGTGCGGCGCTCGATCGGCGTGGTGAACGGCGGGATGGGCCTCTACGACCGGCTCACCGGACGCGAGATCCTGCACTACTTCGGGCGCATCTACGACCTCCCCAAGCCGCACATCGAGCGACGCATCGGTGAGCTCGACGCGCTGCTCGGCCTCGGCGACGCGCTCAGTAAACGTGCGGGCACCTTCTCGACCGGCATGAAGCAGAAGGTGGTGATCGCCCGGGCGGTGCTGCACGACCCGCCGGTGATCTTCTTCGACGAAGTGACCTCGGGCCTCGACGTGATGGCCAGGCGGGCGGTGCTCGACGTGGTGCGGGCATACCCGAGCGAGGCGCGGGCGGTGGTCTACTCCACCCACGTGATGAGCGAGGTCGAGGAGCTGTGCGACCGCGCGGCGGTGCTCTACCGCGGCCGCCTGGTCGCCGAGGGCAGCATCGCGGCGCTCATCGAACAGGGCGGCGAGAGCAACCTCGAGCGCTCCTTCTTCCGGCTCGTCGAGCGCTCCGGTTTGGACCCGAAAGAAGGCCCGGCGGTGCGCGCATGAGACCCCGCATGATCGGCCGCGTGGCCTCGAAGGACATCCTCTCGACGCTGCGCGATACGCGCGCGATCGTCTCGAACCTGCTCATCCCGCTGATCCTCTTGCCGGTGATCATGCTCGGTCTGCCGTTCCTGCTCGGCGGGCTGTTCATGCGCGAGGCCACCACCGTCACGCCGCTCGGCGCGCTCGGCCTCGAGCACGCGCCGCCCGAGCTCATCGCGCTGGTCGAGGCCCAGGCCGCTACCCTCGAGAGCGTCGCGGACCCCGAGGCGGCGGTCCGGGAGGACCTCTACCCCGCCGCCATCAGCATCCCCGAGGGGCTCACCGAAGCGCTCGCGGCGGGCGAGCCGGTCACGCTGGCGGTGTATCGCAAGACGGGCAACATGCGCTCGGAGCTCAACGCCGGCAAGCTCGAGTCCGCCGTCGCAGGCTATCGCCAGCAGATCGTGTCCGAACGGCTCGAGCGCGCCGGCATCGACCCGGAGGTGCTCGAGCCGCTACGGGTGGTGGCGCGTGACGCCAGCACCGAAGCCGAGCGCACCAGCGGCCAGCTGTCGTGGCTGATCCCGTTCTTCATCGCCATCTGGACCCTCACCGGCGGCCAGATGGCGGCCATCGACGCCACCGCCGGCGAGAAGGAGCGCGGCACGCTGGAGGTGCTGCTGGTGGCGCCGGTGCGGCGCGCCGAGGTGGTGGTCGGCAAGTTCCTGGCGACCGTGCTGTTCGGCCTGTGGGCGGCGGTGATGGCCATCCTCGGCTTCGTGCTGGGCGGCTTCATCCTGCGCCGGCTGTTCCTGCCGACGCTCGATGCCGCGGCCGCCGAGATGATCGGCGTGATGGGCGGTCAGCTCGCCGTCACGCCCCTGATGGTGCTGCTCTTGGTGGTGTCGGCGGTGCTGCTCTCGGCGCTGATCTCGGCCGTGTTGATCGGCGTGGCGATGTTCGCGCGCTCGTTCAAGGAGGCCCAGACCTACGTGGCGCCGCTGTCGTTCCTGCTGATCCTGCCGGCGATCGGGCTGCAGTTCCGCGACCTGCTCGGCGTCGACGACGCGCTCTACTGGATCCCGATGCTCAACGCCATGGTGCTGATGGACGACGTCGTCAGGGGCGCCGCGACCGGCACGGGCGTGCTGATCACCTGGGCCTCGCTGAGCGTGGCGATCGTGGCGCTGCTCATCTTCGCCTACCGCAACTTCCGGCGCGAGAGCGTGCTGTTCAGGACCTGAGGCGGCGTGTGCTGGCGCTGCGGGTGACCCTCGAGAACGGACACGTCGGCCTCAGTCCTCGACCTCGCCGATCGTCACCGACTGGCGGTAGGGCGTGTCGACCTGCCCCGACCCCGGCAGGCGGCCGTACAGCTCCGCCATCTCGCGCAGCTGCGGAGCCAACCAGTACGGCAAGCCGTCCCAGCTGAAGCGCCACGTCCAGTTTCCCGCGGCCACGCCGGGGGTGTTCATGCGGGCCTCTGAGCCCAGCCCCAACAGGTCCTGCAGCGGCGCCACCGCAGTGTCCGCCACCGACGCGGACGCCAGCCGCCACAGCTCCCAGGCAACGTTGTCGTCGCTGCGGGCCAGGTAACGGCGCACGAAGTCGCGCTCGACCTCCGGCGCCTGGGCATACCAGCCGGTGGTCGTGTCGTTGTCGTGGGTGCCGGTGTAGACCACGCAGTTGTGCTGGTAGTTGTGCGGCAGGTAGGGGTCGTCGGCGCCGCCCGCGAAGGCGAACTGCAGTACCTTCATGCCGGGCAGGCCGTTGTCGTCGCGCAGCTGCTCGACGTCAGGGGTGATCACCCCGAGGTCCTCGGCGATGATCGGCAGCTCGCCCAGGCCGTCACGCACGGCGTCGAAGAACGCCTGCCCCGGCCCCTTCACCCAGCGTCCCCGCTCGGCGGTGGGCTCGCTGACCGGGATCTCCCAGTAGGCGGCGAAGCCGCGGAAGTGATCGACGCGCATCACGTCGACGAAGCGCAGGGTGTGGCGGATGCGCTCCAGCCACCAGGCGAAGCCGGTCTGCGCCAGCCGCTTCCAGCGGTAGAGCGGGTTGCCCCAGCGTTGGCCGGTGGCGGAGAAGTAGTCCGGCGGAACCCCCGCCACCACGGTCGGCGCGCCCCGCTCGTCGAGGAAGAAGAGCTCCCGGTTGGCCCAGGTGTCGGCCGAATCGTACGCGACGAAGATCGGCAGGTCGCCGACGATGCCCACGCCCTTGTCCGTGGCGTGGGCCCGAAGGCGCGCCCACTGCTGGTCGAACCAGTGCTGCCACAGCTGCTGCCGCACGATGGCGTCGGCGAGCCGAATGCGCGCTTCGCCGAGCGCGGCGCTATCACGGTCGCGCAGAGGCGGCGGCCAACCGTCCCAGGCGCCCCCGCCCTGCTCCTCTTTGAGCGCCATGAACAGCGCGTAGTCCTCCAGCCAGTCGCCATGCCGGGCGCGGAACGCCTCGAACTCGGCTCTGGCTTCGTCCGAAGCGGCGCCGAGGAAGCGCTCGGCCGCACGCGTCAGCCACTTCAGCTTGAACTCGATCACGTTGCCGTAGTCGACGCGCGAGTCGTCGAACGCCGGGCCCTCGAGCTCTCCCGGGCCCTCGAGCTCTGCGGCATCCAGCCAGCCGGCCACCCGGAGCCGCTCGAGGCTGATGAGGTAGGGGTTGCCGGCGAAGGACGAGAAGCTCTGGTAGGGGCTGTCGCCGTAACCGGTCGGCCCGAGCGGCATCACCTGCCACACCCGCTGGCCCGCCTCGGCCAGGAAGTCGATCCAGCGCTCGGCGTGCTCTCCCAGCTCACCGATGCCGTACGGTCCGGGGAGCGCGGTGGGATGCAGGATGACGCCGGAGGAACGGGGTAGGGGCATGGCGGAGGCCTCCAGGGAAGGTGTGGTGCGTTACGACTTGGTGAACGGCTTGCCGATCGCCTTGGGTGGGATGGCGCGGCCCACGAAGCCGGCGAGGACCAGCATGGTGAGGATGAACGGGATGCTCTGCACCACCGTCGGGGGGAGCAGCGCCGTGCCGCCGAGCTGCGTCTCGAGCGCCTGGAAGGCGCCGAACAGCAGCGTGGCGCCCAGTACCCCGAGCGGGTGCCACTTGCCGAAGATGAGGGCGGCGAGCGCAATGAAGCCGCGCCCGCCCGACATCTCGGTGATGAACTGGTTGAAGGCGCCGATCGAGAGGTAGGCGCCGCCGAGCGCCGCGAGCACACCTGAGAGCATCACGCCCGCGTAGCGCATGCGCGTCACCGAGATGCCGACCGAGTCGGCCGCCTCGGGATGCTCGCCGACCGAGCGCAGCCGCAGCCCGAAGGGGGTGCGGAAGACCACGAACCAGACCACCGGCACCAGCAGGAACGCCAGGTACACCAGCGGGCTGAAGGTGAAGGGCCCGAGCGACCACAGCGGTAAGCGGTTGGTGATCGTGCCGCTGGTGGTGCTGTTGCCGAACAGGCCCATCAGGATGACCGCGGGCAGGCCGATCGCCATCAGGTTGATCGCGACCGCCGAGATGATCTGGTCGGCCTTGTAGCGGATCGATACCACCGCGTGAACGCCAGCCACCAGCGCGCCCACGACCATGGCCGCGAGCACCCCCAGCCACGGCGCGTACCACACCACCGTTCCGGGCGCGTCACGGACGAAGGGCTGCTCGACGTAGTAGGTCACGATCGCCGCGGAGAAAGCCCCGAACAGGATGATGCCCTCGAGCGCGATGTTGACCACGCCCGAGCGCTCGCTGAAGAGCCCCCCCAAGGCCGCGAGCAGCAGCGGCGTGGTGGCGCGCAGCGCCGAGGCGAACAGGGTCAGGATGACGACGGTCTCCATCAGTCGCGCTCCTTCCCGAGCGGTTCCTCGCTCGGGCCCGAGGGCCCGTCTTCATAGCCCGCCGCCGTCACCTCCGGGTCGACCGGCAGCTCCGCCTCGGGAACGAGCTCGCTCGGCAGGTCGCCTAAGTCCTTGGCCCGCCGTAGCGGGTTGGTGTAGCGCTCGGGCAGGAACCCCTTGGCGGCGATGAACAGCACCACCAGCGCCAGGATCATCGACACGACGTCACGGGTGAGGTTCGCGAAGGTGATGTTCAGCAGTGAGCCGCCGTTCTTGAGCACCCCGAAGAGGAAGGCAGCGAGCACGATGCCGACCGGGCTGTTGTTGCCGAGCAGCGCCACCGCGATGCCGTCGAACCCGTCGGTGGTCGGGATCGACTGCCGCAGGGCGTAGTCCTCGAGGGCGCC
>SKMG01000299.1 GCA_007121175.1 Trueperaceae bacterium
CCGGTCGGCCCGATGACGACCACCACGCCGCCGGTCATGTACTCGCAGCCGTGATCGCCGCAGCCCTCGACCACCGCGAGCGCGCCGGAGTTGCGCACGCCCAGACGCTCACCGGCCTGTCCCGCGGCGTACAGCGCTCCCCCGGTCGCGCCGTACAAGACGGTGTTGCCGACGATCACGCTGCGTTCGCTGGGAAGCCGCGAGCGTGCCGGACGCACGATCAGCTCGCCGCCCGACATGCCCTTGCCGACGTAGTCCTGGGCCTCGCCGACCAGCGTGAGCTGCATGCCGTTGACGTTGAAGGCCCCGAAGCTCTGCCCCGCTGCGCCGCGGAAGCGGAAGCGGATCGTGCCGGGCGGCAGACCCGCATCGCCGAACTGGCGCGCGAGCTGCCCGGAGAGGCGGGCGCCGAGCGACCGGTCGCGGTTGCTGATGGCGTAGCCGCGTTCGACGCGCTCGCCGCGCTCCACGGCCGCGGCCGCATCGCGCAGCAGCTGCTCATCGAGCGGTTCGCGTTCCGGTCGGTCGTTGCGCGCCCACAGGCGGCGGCGCGGCAGCGCGCCGGACGGATCGGGATCGCGCAGCAGCGCGTTCAGGTCGAGCCGCGCGGCCTTGGGCAGTGCCACCTCTCGAGGGCGCAACAGCTCGACCCGGCCGATCAGCTCGTCGAGCGAGCGCACGCCGAGCCGCGCGAGCAGCATGCGCACCTGCTGCGCGACGTAGGTCATGAAGCGCACGACGTGCTCGGGCTCTCCCGGGTACTTCGCACGCAGGTCCTCGCGCTGGGTGGCAATGCCGACCGGGCAGGTGTCGAGGTGGCACTGGCGGATCATGGCGCAGCCGCTCGCGACCAGCGCCGCGGTGCCGAAGCCGTAGGCCTCGGCGCCGAGCAGCGCCGCGATCACCACGTCGCGGCCGGTCTTGAGCCCCCCGTCGACGCGAAGCAGCACTCGCTCGCGCAAACCGTTCTCGACGAGCACCTGCTGTGCCTCGGCGAGCCCGAGTTCCCAGGGGACGCCGGCGTGCTTCATGCTGGCCAGCGGCGAGGCGCCGGTGCCGCCGTCGTGCCCGGACACCTGGATCACGTCGGCGTAGCCCTTCGCGACGCCGGCCGCGATCGTTCCGACGCCCGAGGTGGCGACCAGCTTCACGCCGACGAGCGCCTCGCGGTTGACGCGCTTCAAGTCGTAGATCAGCTGGGCGAGATCCTCGATCGAGTAGATGTCGTGGTGCGGCGGCGGCGAGATCAGCGTCACGCCCGGGACGCTGCGGCGGATGCGGCCGATGTCCGCGTTCACCTTGTGACCGGGGATCTGGCCGCCTTCGCCCGGCTTGCTCCCCTGCGCCATCTTGATCTCGATCTCGCGCGCCGAGACCAGGTACTCGGCGGTGACCCCGAAGCGGCCCGAGGCGACTTGCTTGATGGCGCTGTTGCCATCGTCACCCGCGCGTGGGTACCAGCCGCCCAGCCCGAGCTCGGGCATGTCGCGCGCATACCGCCGGAAGCGCCGCGGGTCCTCGCCGCCTTCGCCGGAGTTGCTCTTCGCCCCCAGGCGGTTCATCGCCACCGCCAGCGTCTCGTGCGTCTCTGGCGAGACCGCGCCGTAGCTCATCGCCTGGGTCGAGAAGCGCGTGACGATCGCGCCGACGTCCTCGACCTCTGCGAGCGGCACGCTGCTAGCGGCCGGCACCGGCTCGAGCAGGTCGCGCAACGCCGTCGGCGGACGGCCGTCGACGAGCTCGGCGTACTCCGCAAAGGCGGCGTCATCCGCGGTGCGCACCGCCTTGTGGAGCGCCTTGAACACCTGCGGGTTGAGCGCGTGGTACTCGCCGGCCTTGCGGTAGCGGTAGATGCCGCGGTCACGGAGCCGCTCGTCCTCGCCGAAGGCCTCGGCGTGCAGCCGCAGCGCGTCGGTCGCGATCGCCTCGAGCCCGACGCCGCCGACGCGACTGGTGGTGCCCGAGAAGTAACGCTCGATGACCGCGTCGTCGATACCGACCGCCTCGAACGCTTGGGCGCTCCGGTACGAGGAGATCGTCGAGATGCCCATCTTCGACATGATCTTGAGCACCCCCTTGTCGAGCGCGCTGAGGTAGTTCGGCACCGCACGCGCCGTCTCGAACGCCGCGGGCGGCCGCTTGGCGCTCACCGCGACGTCGCGCGCCGTGGCCAGCGCCAGGTACGGATGGACCAGCGCGACGCCGTAGGAGACCAAGCAGGCGACGTGGTGGTCTTCTCTCGGCTCGCCGGTGTCGCACACCAACGAGACGCGGGTGCGCAGGCCGGCGCGCAGCAGGCGCTGGTGGACGCCGGAGCTCGCGAGCAGCATGGGGATGGGCGCCGCGTCGGGGCCGGCGGCTCGGTCGGAGAGCACCAGGATGCCGTGGCCGGCGTGCACGGCCGAGACCGCCCGGTCGCAGAGGTCCTCGAGCGCTCCCTCGAGCCCCTCGGGGCCGGCCGAGACGTCGAACACGGTCGACAGCGTGACCGGCCGGAAGGTCTGCTGCTGCAGCAGCCAGGCGAGGCGCACCTCGTCGATGACCGGCGACGCGAAGCGCAGCACCCGCGCCGAGAGCGGCTCCTCCTCGAGCAGCGGGCCGCGCGGCCCGATCACGCTGGAGAGCGACATCACCATGCGCTCCCGCAGCGGGTCGATCGGCGGGTTGGTCACCTGCGCGAAGCGTTGCTTGAAGTAGCGGTAGAGCGGCTGCGGCTGCGCTGACAAGAGCGCGAGCGGCGTGTCGTCGCCCATCGAGCCGAGCGGTATCTCGGCCTCGAAGACCATCGGCTCGAAGATCCGGTCGTAATCCTCGGTCGAGTAGCCGAACAGCGCCTGGGCGCGGGTCAGCGCCGCGCTCTCCCAGCCGCGCTCGGCGACCGGATCGCTCTCGAGCTCCGGCGCGTCGGTCAGGAAGTCGCTCACCCAGGCCCGGTAGGGCCGGCGGGTAGCGAGGTCACGTTTGACGGCTTCGTTGCCCAGCACCCGGCCGGAGGAGGTGTCGACGGCCAGCATCGAGCCCGGCCCCAACCGCCCCTTCTCGACGACGCGCTCGTCGACGCTCACCAGCCCCGCCTCCGAGCCGACGATCACCAGGCCGCGCTCGGTGATCCAGTAGCGTTGCGGCCGCAGGCCGTTGCGGTCGAGCCCCGCGACGGCGTATCTCCCGTCGCTGAGCGCCAGGGCCGCCGGCCCGTCCCACGGCTCGATCAGGGTCGAGTGGTAGTCGTAGAAGGCGCGCAGGTCGGGATCGCAGTCGTCGCGCTGTTCATAGGCTTCGGGCACCAGCATCGCCAGGGCGTGCATCGGGTCGCGACCGGCGAGCGTGAGCAGCTCGAAGGCGTTGTCGAGCGCCGCCGAGTCGGAGCCGCCCGGTTCGACCACCGGCAACAGGTCCTGCGTCTCCTCGCCGAACGCGCGGCTCTCGAGCACCGGCTCGCGCGAACGCATGAAGTTGACGTTGCCCTGCAGCGTGTTGATCTCGCCGTTGTGCGCCAGGAAGCGAAACGGCTGCGCCAGCGACCAGCGCGGCATGGTGTTGGTGCTGTAGCGCTGGTGGAACACCGCGATCTGGGTGCGGTAGTCGGGATCGGCCAAGTCCCGGTAGAACACCGGCAGCTGATCGGGCACCATCAGCCCCTTGTAGACGATCGTCCGGCTCGAGAACGACGGCACGTACGCTCGGCCGAGCGCCAAGTCGCGTAACCGCGCCTCGATACGCTTGCGGGTCAGGTACAAGAGCCGCTCGAAGGCCACCGAGTCGAGCCCGGGGGGTCTGGACACGATCACCTGGCGGATGATCGGGCGGCGGGCGAGGGCCTCGGCGCCGAGGGCGCCGTCGTCGAGCGGTGGGTCGCGCCACATCAGCCGGCGCAGCGGGCTGGCGTCGATCTCCCGCTCGACCGCGTCGTAGATACGCCCCCACGGCGCATCGTTGGCTACGAAGAAGACGCCGACGGCCAGGTCCTCGTCCGCCTCGACGGCGATGCCGACGTCATCGAGTTCGCGCCGCAGCAGCGCGTGCGGGAGCTGGGTGAGCACCCCGGCGCCGTCGCCGGTGCGACCGTCGGCCGACACGGCGCCGCGATGGGCGAGCCTGCGCAGCGCGCGCAGCGCATGATCGAGCACCGTACGGCTCGGGCCCTGGCAGCTGGCGACGAAGCCGACGCCGCAGGCGTCGCGCTCGTTCGGCCAGGCGAGCTGACGAAAGTCGGAGTAGTGACGCATGCGCTCCTTCTGGTCCAGAGGTGACGGGCGCCACGGCTCGGGCGCTACGGTTGGCGCCACGGCGGCGCGGGGGAGGCTGTCGGTACGGGCGGCCGCGCGGGGCGGCTGGCGGCCGTGCGGCACCATAGCAGCGACTGTGCGCACGGTCAAATGCCCGCGGGCATCGCATCGGCAGCGAGGAACGACCTACAGGACGTGAGGCATAGGCCGCGGCCGGTACCGCGCCTCAGCTTCGCAGGCCGGCGGCCGCGCCCGCTTGCGGAGCGAAGGCGAACGCCTCGCCTGGCGTGACCCCGTCCGCGTGGAGCTTCGAATCGATCGCGTCGAGCAGCGCCTGGTAGGAGGCGTCGATGATGTTGGCGTGGGCACCGACGGTACCCCAGGTGCGCGTGCCGTCGGTGGTCTCGACGTGCACCCGCACGACGCTCGCCGTGCCGGTATCGGGGCCCGCCAGGACGCGCACCTTGTAGTCGGTCAGGCGGAGGCTCGCCAGGCTCGGGTAGAAGCGCTCGAGCGCCTTGCGCAGGGCGCGGTCGAGCGCGTTGACCGGACCGTCGCCGTCGGCGGCGGTGTGCTCGAAGGCGTCGCCGACCTGCAGGCGCACGCTCGCCTCGCAGCGCGGCCGGTCGTCGCCATCGCGCTTGTCGATCACGACGGTGTAGCCGTGGAGGGTGAAGAAGGGGCGGTGATCGCCGCGCACCTTGCGAGCGACGAGGTGGAACGAGGCCTCGGCGCGCTCGAAGGCGTAGCCGAGGTGCTCGAGCTCCTTGAGGCGCCCCACCAGCGGGCCCGCCTCGGTCGCGATGGCGCCGTCGCCGAGCTCGTCAGCCTTGGCCACCAGATTGGCGCGCCCCGAGAGGTCGGAGAGCAGCACCCGGCGCACGTTGCCGACCGCTTCGGGAGAGACGTGCTCGTAGGTCTCCGGCCGGCGGTTCACGGCCGAGACGTGGATGCCGCCCTTGTGCGCGAAGGCGCCCTCGCCGACGTACGGCGCACGGAGGTTGGGCACGAGGTTGGCACGCTCGTCGACGAAGCGCGCCAAGGCGGTGGCCTCGGCGAGCGGCTGCGGCTGATCGGCGCCGAGCTTGAGCGAGAGCGTCGGCAGCAGGCTGAGCAAGTCGAGGTTGCCGCAGCGTTCGCCGTAGCCGCCGATGGTGCCCTGGACGTGCGTGGCGCCCTCCAGGATGGCGGCCAGGGCGTTGGCGACCGCCAGGCCGGCGTCGTTGTGCGGGTGGATGCCGAGCCTGGGCGGATGCCGTTGTGCGCTCAGC
>SKMG01000137.1 GCA_007121175.1 Trueperaceae bacterium
ATGGTCACGAGCGGCTCGAAGACCATCTGCCAGATCTCGTCGCGCGTGGCCGTGACGCCCATGATGTCCATGACCTCGAGCGAGGCGTGGAAACCGACGGTGAGCGTTCCGCCGACTCTCGGCTCCTCCTGAGCCTGCGCGACCGCGCCGACCGCCAGGGCCGTCACCGCGATGACGCTGAGCAAGGCCTGCATTCGGTTTCTGGGTCGTGTCGACATGGTGCCTCCTCGGCCTCCAGAGCACGAAGCATGACCCGTGGCGTCGGTTGTCGGTCCTGCTCGAATCGCGAATCTCGATTCTCGAATACTGTGCCAGGCCATGATCGCCTCGGAGACATATCGACCCTACCGATGCAGAAGGTGGCTCCTGGTCGGCTCCGCGACCAAGCGCCGGCACCTGCAGCGGCACTCACCGTCAGGCGGTCGATGAGCACGACCCGCGCCGGCGCCAACGCGACGTGCCGAGGCGACGGCCCGCCGGGTACGATGCCGCGGTGACGTCCTCCGAGGCCGCGGGCCTCCGTCCGCGAGCGCTCCTCACCGCCTGCTACAGCGCCATGTTCGTCATGGCCATGGCGGTCAACCTCACGCCGCTGCTGTTCGTGACGCTCCAGGCCCAGTTCGGCCTCAGCTTCGAGCAGGTCGGTCGGCTGGTGCTGTTCAACTTCACGACCCAGCTGCTCGTCGATCTGATGTGCGCCGGACTCGTCGACCGCATCAACGCCAAGTGGCTGGCGGTATCCGGCAACGCGCTCGTGGCGGTCGGGCTGTGGACCCTGGCGCTGTCGCCGTTCCGGCTCGAGGCGCCGTACCTGGGTCTGGTCCTGGGCACGGTGATCTTCTCGGCCGGCTGCGGCCTGCTCGAGGTCATCGTCAGCCCCATCGTCGAGCGCACGCCTGGGGAACGCAAGGCCGCCGGCATGGCGCTGCTGCACGCCTTCTACCCGCTCGGCAAGGTGGTCGTGGTAGTGGTGACGGGCCTGCTGTTCTTCGCGTTCGGCACCGCCCACTGGCCTTACCTGGTGCTGGGCTGGTCGCTGGTGCCGACGCTGGTGACGCTGGCGTTCGCGGGACTCAGGCTGCCGCCGATGTTCGAGATCGGGCGCCGCACCCGGGTGCGCGACCTCTTGCGCCAGCGCGCCACCTGGCTCTCGATCCTGGCCATCGCGCTCGCCGGCGCGGCGGAGGTCGGCATGGCGCAGTGGGCGTCGGCGTTCGCCGAGCGCGGACTCGGGGTCGACAAGCTCACGGCCGATCTGCTGGGCCTGGGCTCGTTCGGGGTCGGGATGGCGGTCGGTCGGCTCTGGTTCGGGATGCGGCGGCAGACGATCGACATGATCCGACTGATGCGCCGTGGCGCGACCGGAGCAGCCCTCATGTGCCTGGTCATGGCGTTCTCCGGTCTCGCCTGGGTCTCGCTCCTGGCCGCCGCCGCGGCCGGCCTGTTCGTGAGCCTGCTGTGGCCGGGGATGCTGTCGCTGACTTCCGCGCGCTTCCCGCTCGCGGGCGCCTCGCTCTTCGCGCTGCTGGCGGCCGGAGGCCACGGGGGCGCTGGTGTCATGCCTTGGCTGGTCGGCATCGGCGCCGACGTCTTTCAGCACGCGCCCGGGTGGCTGGCCGGCGACCTCGCCCCAGAGCAGATCGGCCTCCGCCTCGGCCTGGCGTTGGCGGCGGTGCCTGCGCTCGTCCTGGTCGGCGTGTTGGGACGCTGGCGGGACCTGGGCGACTGAGCCCCGGTGGCTCGACGGCGAGCAGGTACGGACGTCTCTGGTCGGACGGTGCGTGAACCGCCGAAGGTGGCACCGAGGCTCGGGTGCTCGGCGCGCCGGCGTCGGGCACGGCCGGGAGGGAGTCGCCGGTGGAGTATCTGACCTTCAGTGCCCTCTTCGTGCTGGCGCACGTCGTGGCGTACACGGTCGCCGGGGCCGTCACCTATCCCACGGTCTACAAGGACCTGCACGGCGGCGAGGGGTCGCTCTACGGCGCCTTCCTGCGCGACATGACCGACGAAGCGGAGCGTCGTCGCAACGGTCTGCTGCTGCTGCCGACGCAAGTCATCCGCGGGCTGCTGATGTCGATCGTGCTCTACCCGCTCCTGGGCGCGCTCGGCGAACTCGACGCCTACCTCCAGTTCCTGTTCATGTTTGGACTGATGTACGTCTACACCGACCTCTCGGCGGCCACGCCCTTCTCGAACACGATCGAGGGCGTGGTGTACATGAAGCCGCACATCGTCCGGCGAGCCTTCTGGCCCACCCAGATCGAGGCGGTCCTGTATGCCTCGCTCATGGGCATCGCCGCCGCATGGTTCGTCTTCTGATGCGTCGCCGGCGGGCCCGCGAGCGAGACGCTGCGGGGCGGTGGGCGACCCCGGTGCTGGCCGCCAGCGCGCTCACCGTGCTGCTGATCGCCTGCGCGCCGAGCCCGCTGGCGACGCTGCCCGGCGGCGAGTGGGAACTCGCCGCGCAGGGCCCCACGGTGCGGTATCTGGTCCGCCCCGGGCACGAGCCGGTCGAGGATCCGGAGGTCGCGCTGGCGCGGCTCGAGGCATTCTTGGCCGACGTCGGACCGGCCTGGTACGTGCCCGCCGAGCTCCGCTACTTCGCCTTCGCGGACCGTGAGACGCTGCGCGCCGACACCGGCTGGGACATCACGGGTCGGGCGATCCTCGATCGCGACGCGGTGGTGAGCATCTACGCCGCCGATGCCCACGAAGTGGCGCACATCCTCACGGCGCCGCACGGTCGGCCGCTCCGTCTAGCGAACTTCTGGCTCGAGGGCATCGCGATGTACTACACCTGGCCGGAGGTCTTCTTCGGCGAGGCCGGCGCCGGCGATCGGCCGAGGCGCATGGGCACCTGGCACGGCCGCTCGGTCCACGACTGGACACAGACGGCGCTCCAGGCCGGCGAACTCGTGCCCCTCGAGCGGCTGGTCCACGGCAACGCCGCCTGGGGCCAGCTCGACGACGGCGTGAGCTACCCCCTGGCAGGCTCCTTCGTCACGCATCTGCTCGGGCCCGGGCACCGCGACCTCGGGCGCATCGCGGCCCTGCGCGCGTTCTTCGACGAGGCGAACGCGGCGGCCGATCGAACGGCGGTACTCGACGCGTTCGAGCGCCACCTCGGCCTCCCGCTGGCTGAGGCCGAGGCGGCGTGGCTGGAGTTCTTGGCCGAGTGGGACGAGGGGTCGCTCTCGGGTGAGAACTGACCGCTGGGCCAGTAGCGAGGCAACGAACACTGCAGCCGACGGCGTTCGTGGTCTATGCTCGTAGTCAGCACCGTGCTGACCGACGTCGGCTCGCCGGCCGCTCTGCACGGTCCATGAGAGGAGCGTGCACGCATGCTCGAGACCATCGCCATCATCTTGATCGTCCTCTGGCTGCTCGGTGTGGTGACCGGCACCCTGCTCGGCGGCTTCATCTACGTGCTGCTGGTGATCGCTGTCGTGCTCATCCTGCTGCGCATCATCCGGGGCCGCAGGCCGGTCTAGTCTCCGCGCCGCCGCAGCGGCGGCCGCCAGCGCCCTCGGCCGGCGTTCCTCCCGGGCACCGACGTCGTCCTCAAACGACGGACTGGGCAGTCGGCTCACCGAGCACCACCAGGAGCTCGTGCGACTCGCCGTCGAGGGCGATCCGCACCCCGTCCGGAGCGTGCTCGATGGGGGTGCCGTCGAGTTCGGCGGCCCACTCGACGCGGCGGCCGGCCGGTGGCGCCTCGACCCGGATCGCGTAGCGCGTCGATGCCACGCGTACTGTCGCCTCGAAGCCCGGCCAGGCCGCCGGCAAGCGAGGATCGACGACCAGGAAGGCACCCTCGCGACGGAGCCCGAGGATGCCCTCGAGCCCTGCTCGGTACATCCAGCCCGCCGAACCCGTGTACCAGGTCCAGCCCCCGCGACCGACGTTCGGCGCGACGGAGTAGACGTCTGCGGCGACCACGTACGGCTCGACCCGGTAGCGCTGGGCGGCTGCTCGCGTGCGTGCGTGGTTGATCGGGTTGACCAGGTCGAAGAGCGCCGCGGCCCGGTCGCCGTCCCCGAGCTCGCAGTAGGCCAGGATCGCCCACATCGCGGCATGGCTGTACTGGCCGCCGTTCTCGCGCAGGCCCGGAGGATAGCCCTTGATGTAGCCCGGGTCGAGTTCGCCGCGATCGAACGGCGGCGTGAACAGCAGCGCCAGGCCCTCGTCGCGCCGGATCAGGTGCTCCTCCAGCGACGCCATGGCGGTCGCGGCACGCCCTGCGTCGGCCGCGTTGGAGAGCACCGCCCACGACTGGGCGATGGCGTCGATCCGGCACGCCTCGCTGTCCTGCGAACCGAGCCAGGTGCCGTCGTCGAAGGTGGCCCGACGGTACCAGTCGCCGTCCCAGGCCTCGCGCTCGAGCGCGGCGAGCAGCGCCTCGCGGTGGCGCTCCCAACGCTCGGCGCGGTCCGGGTCCAGCCGCTGAGCGAACGGAGCGAAGCGCTCGATGGTCCGCGCCAGGAACCACCCGAGCCACACGCTCTCGCCGCGACCGCCGGCCCCTACCCGGTTCATGCCGTCGTTCCAGTCGCCCGAGCCCATGAGCGGCAGCCCGCGCTCGCCGGTGAGCTCGATGGCCTGATCGAGGCCCCGCGCACAGTGCTCGAACAGCGAGGCCGACTCGTCCGCGGGCATCGGCTGGAAGAACGCCTCGTGCTCGTCGCTCTCGAGTGGCGGCCCCTCCAGGAAGGGGACGACCTCGTCCAGCACCGCCGCGTCGCCGGTCCGCTCGACGTAGCTCGCGGTGGCGTACGCCAGCCAGACGCGGTCGTCGGAGATGCGGGTGCGCACGCCCTGCCCCGAGTGCGGCAGCCACCAGTGCTGCACGTCCCCCTCGGTGAACTGCCTGCCGGCGGCGCGTAACAGGTGCTCCCGCACCTCGCCGGGCCGCGCGAGCAAGAGCGCCATGCCGTCCTGGAGCTGATCGCGAAAGCCGTAGGCGCCGCTCGCCTGGTAGAAGCCCGAGCGTGCCCAGATGCGACACGCGAGCGCCTGGTAGAGCAGCCAACCGTTGAGCATGATGTCCATCGAACGCTCGGGCGTCGTGACCTGGACGGTCTGGAGCACCGTCCGCCAGTGCGCCCTGACTTCGTCGAGCACCGCCTCGAGGTCGGCGGCTCGGTAGCGCTCGAGCAGCGTACGCGCCTCGTCGGCCGAGCCGCAGTGGCCGAGCAGCGCCACGACCTCGACGCGTTCACCAGGCGCGATCTCGAGCCCTCGCTGTAGCGCGGTGCAGGGGTCGAGACCGGCGCCGGTCCGGCCGGACAGCGGAGCCGGCCTGAGCAATGAGGCGGGTGCGGCGAGCGACCCGCCGCGGCCCAGGAACTCGCTGCGATCCACGGTCCAAGCCGTCTGCTCGCCGGCGAGGTCGGCGAAGCCGACCCGGCCTGGGAAGGCGGTGCTCCAGGGGTTGC
>SKMG01000171.1 GCA_007121175.1 Trueperaceae bacterium
AGCGCCGCGAGATCGGTCCACGACGGCGCGAAGAGGTCGACGAACGGCAGCGTGCGCTCGAGGAAGGCCTGCCAGTCGACGTTCGAGGCCGGTCCGGCGGGATCTGGCATCGCCATGTCGAGCGAGATCGTCGCGCCCTGTTCGCGGGCCCACGCCAACGCGGATGCGAAGGCCTGGCCTCCGTCGCTGTAGATGGCCGCCATGACCGGCGGGTAGCCAACGTGCAGGTACGACGCGGCGAGCAGCCCCGGCTCGTGTCGGACGAGCCGCGTCAATCCTGCACGCAACTCCTCCCCGCCGAATGCTTCGTTGGCGCCGGGGTGGTGCAGGAGGATGCGGTCACTCGCTGGGTTGCTGATGACGAGAGTGTACGAGGTCGCTCGGTTCGGCACCTGGGTCAGCACCGAGCTGCCAGGACGCTGCGAGGCTTCGCCTCGATGCTCGCCGAGCAACTCGCGCACGAGGCTGCCGATCGGGTCGCTGCCGATGGCAGCGACCCTCCGGACTGGTACTCCGAGCGCGCCCAGGACGCTGCCGACGTTGCCGACGGCACCGCCGAGCGCCAGGGTCGGCGGTCCGATCTCGGAGAGGCTGCCGGGAAGCCAGCTGACTTCGTGCCTGAGCTCCGGTGTGATGTCGAGGCAGACGTGGCCGGCGACGATGATCATCCGTTGCCTGCCTCAGCGCTCATATCGGCAGAGCCGACGCAACGACGGCGGAGCTCAGCACGCGTCATCTGCCCTCCTGCACCAGTCTACCCGGGAGTCCTACGTCGACGAACGGTGACGAGGGTCGACACCGCGCGACCAGCGCCGCTCGGGACCGGCCACAATCGCGCGGTTGGAGGCCTGCGGCCGCACGTTTGGAGAGCACTCCAGGGAACATGTGGCTCGCTCTCGAGCTCCAGCGCGCAAGTTCTTGACGGATGTCGCATAACGCGGTATGTTGAAAAACGTCAAGCACGCGCGGCGCCTAGAGGGCGCCGTTTTTCGTTGCAGGACGTCGCACGGTGGCATTGGCGGCCGGGCCGATGCGCCGCGCGCCCTGGGGCGGCATGCTGGTTAGGTGTCCGGGGGAGGGGGTCGAAGCCCATGCTGAGGGTCTTGCCGTGTCTCGATTCCGACGCCATGGCCGAGGAGCGCCGGCGCGAGTTGGCCATGGCGCACGACGAGGCCGCCGCACTCGGGCGGACGGCGGTCGAGGCGGCCCGTAGGGGTTGGTATGCCCACGGATCCAGTTCGGTCGCGTGGGACGACGTGGTCGGTGCCGCTCGGCACGCCAAGGTCAGCATCCCACCCGAGGCCGTTCTGCCCGAGGTTGCCGGTGAGCCGTTCGCCGAGACGCGCGTGAGGGTCACGAACGAGACGACCCTCGGTGCCGCGCGCCGTCTCGTGGATGCCGGCGCCCGGCCGTTGGTGCTGAACTTTGCCAACGGCGTCTATCCTGGCGGTGGCTTCCTCGAGGGTGCGACGGCGCAGGAGGAGGTGCTGTGTCGCTCCAGCGCGCTGTATGAGACGTTGGTGGGCGACCCGATGTACGAGGCGCACGCGCGGCGCTCGCGGCCGGACTCGAGCGATTGGGCGATCTACTCGCCGGGTGTTCCTGTGTTCCGGACCGATGACGGCGCAACGCTGCGGCGTCCTTGGCTGCTCGACGTGCTCACGTGCGCGGCTCCGTACGCGCCGGGCGTCGGTCAGCCGGAGAGCGGTGATCTGCTGCAGCAGCGTATCCACCGTGTGCTCGCGATAGCGCGCGCCTACGGTCATGCGGCGTTGGTCTTGGGGGCGTGGGGTTGTGGTGCGTTTCGCAACGACCCGGTTCGCACCGCGGGCGACTTTCGTGCCGCGCTCGAGGGGGAGTTCGCGGGTGCCTTCGCTGAGGTGATGTTCGCCATCGCTGATTGGTCGCCGAGTCGACGGTACTTGGGGCCGTTCCGGGAGGCGTTCGAAAGTTAGGTCGTCGAGGTCGGGGCCGGAGCCCGCTGGACGTGCGTGCCACGGCGCGGTCGGATGGTGCGCGGTCGGGGTGCCGTGCGGAGTCAGTGGGCCTGAGACGGGTGGTACCGTCGGGCATGTCGCTCCCACCTCCGACGTCGTCCCGAGAGGGCCGACGCCAGGAGGGCGGCTCCCCCTACCTGCGCAGCCGCTTGATCGACCGCTCGCCGCTGTTCTACGGCTGGCTGGTGCTGGCCGTCGCCACGGTGGGCATGATGATGACGATTCCCGGCCAGACGGTCGGTGTCTCGATCTTCCTCGACGGGATCATCGCCGAGCTGGGGATGTCGCGCTCGGAGGTGTCGACGCTCTACCTGGTCGGCACCCTGTTGGGCGCGCTGGTGCTGCCCTTCGTGGGTCGTTTCGTCGATCGGCGTGGACCGCGATTGGCCGTGGTCGTCGTCGCGGCGTTGTTCGCGCTCGCGTGCGTGTGGATGGGCTTCGTGCAGGGCACGGTGACCCTGCTCATCGGCTTCACGTTGATCCGGGCGCTAGGGCAGGGGTCGTTGTCGCTGATCTCGGTGCACGCCGTGGCGATCTGGTTCGTTCAACGCCGGGGCGTGGCCATCGGCCTCTTGGGTGTCGGTATGGCGGCGTGGGTCGCCGTCTTCCCATCGCTGATCGAGCAGCTGCTCGTACCTTTCGGGTGGCGCATCACCTACATGCTCCTCGGGGCGCTCGTGGCGGTGACGATCCTGCCGCTCGGAGCTCTGCTGTTCCGCGATCGCCCGGAGCGCTTCGGGCTCGTGCCGGACAGAGCCGCAACGCCGGCTGGGACTGTTGGTGCCGCCGCCGTCGGTGACGGTTGGGCCGACCGGGCCGAACGTGGCGCCGCCGCTGCTGCCCCGGTCTCAGTGCGGCCGGAGGTCGAGTACACGGCGGAGGAGGCGCGGGCGACGTTGACGTTCTGGCTCTTCGCCAGCGGCCTGTTCCTGACGTCGTGCTTCGGCACCGCGCTCATCTTCCACCACTACGCGATCCTGGCCGAAGGTGGTATCGACCGCGCGTTGGCCGCCGCGGCGTTCGTGCCGGTCGGCGTGATGGGCGCGGTCGGCAACCTCGGCACCGGGGTGCTGATCACCCGCGTGCCGCCGCGCTTCCTGCTCTCCGGCCAGCTGCTCCTCCTGGCCGCCGGCTTGGTGCTGGCTGGTCGGCTGGGCGGCGAGATGGCCGTGTGGATCTACGGCGGCATGATCGGCCTACGCAACGGCATGGGCACCTCGATGGAGGGCAACGTCTTCGCGCACTACTTCGGGCGCCGGCACATCGGCGCCATCCGCGGGCAGGTCGCGATTGCCATGGTCGTCGGATCGGCCATCGGGCCGCTGGTGTTCGCCTTCGGCAACGACCTGACTGGCACCTACGCGCCGGTCATGCTGTTGGCCGCAGTCCCCGCGATCATGCTCGGCGTGGTGGCACCCTTCCTGCGGCTGCGGCGTGGGGGACGGGTGCGTTGACGCCGACGCCGGCTCCGGTCGAGTCGGTCGGGCTCGAACCCGGCAGGTGGCGCCGCCTGCGCTTCGCGACCGGGCCGTAGGTCAACGCTCGTACTGCGGCACGCCGGCGCCGTCGGCGCGCACGCCGTGCTCGTCACGGAAGCGAGCCGTGATGCGGTGGAGCTGCGGCAGGAGATCGGGATCGGGGCGCGGGCCCTCGAGGGCGGAGAGCGCCTCGTGCAGTTGCTCGGGGGAGTTGATGCTGACCACGGTCGAGGCGAGGATCGGGTCGATCAGCGAGAACTTCAAGGCGAAGCTGGTCCAGGACGGCGCTATGCCGCCCTCGCCGATGTGGGGATCGACCAGCGTGCGGGCCTCGGCGAGCTGATCGTACGCGCGATCCCAACTGGCCTCGAGCATGCGGTCGCCGGGCGGGAGGGCGGTGCGGTCGATGCGGGCGTCGCTCAGCAGGCCGGCCATCAGCGGACGTATGCCGATGAAGCCCATGCCGCGTTCGCGCATCAGGTCGAACACCTCGACCATCTCGGTCTCGAGCAAGTTGAAGTACGCCACAACCCCGTCGAAGGCGCCCGATCCGATCGCCGCGCGGGCGTAACCGACGGTGTAGGGGAAGGTGGTCAGGGCGCCGATCAGGCCCTCGTCTCGCAGTCGTTGCGCGACCTCGCGCAGAGGGTCGAGCACCGCGTCGAATTCGTCGACGCGGCGGGGTTCGGCGCGATCGTCGTAGCCGAGCCGTCGGTCGATGTCGCCGCGCTGGAGGTGCTGCACGATATCGATGCGCTCCGCGTGGAGCTCGCGCAGGGCATCCTCGATCTGCCCCCGGAAGTCGGCCGGCTCGAAGGTGGGCTCGCCCCAGTCGGGCACGTTGACCTTGATGATGTGCCGTACCCGGTCGCGGTTGGGGTGGCGCGCCAGCACCTCGCCGGTCGCCCAGCGCGTGCCGTACTCGTAGCTCGAGTGCACGAAGTCGATGCCGAGGTCGAGGGCCTCTTCCAGGGCCCGCTTGCCGGCGTGCGTGCGCGGATCGTCGCCGGGCTCTTGCGCCGCGAAGCGCATCGTCCCGAAACAGATCTCGGGCAACTCCATGCCGGTCGTGCCGAAGGGTCGTCGTTGCATGTCTCGGCCTCCTCGTCGTTGGTTTCTCCGCCCACCCTACGTCGCCCAAGCGCTCTACTGCGCGTGCACGGTCAGCGGGCGTCAGGCGATAGAGGTTCAGTTCGTTCCAGGGAATGGCGGGCCCCCGAGGATGTGAGGGACTCCGGTGGCCGGCCGATCCGATGCACCCCGCTTGAACTCCATCAGGAACGCACCAACGACTGCGCGTATCGCGGCGGACGCCCCGAGCGGCTCACCAGGCGCACACTGCATGTACATAATCGACGCTGTGGCGGGCGCCTGGCCCACGAGGCCCGGCCGTTTCGGTCGCGCCAGCCGCGTTCGGCGTCAGGGTCGCAGCGGTCGGGATTGTCGCCGCTCCTACTGCTCACTCGACACGTACCAGCGCGGCGCAGAAGGAAGGGGTTCGTCATGGCCAAGGCCTACATCATCGGCGGCATCTTGGGCGCAATCATCGTGATCATCATCGGCTTCGTCTGGGGTGGCTGGGTCATCCAGTCGACGGCCGAGCGACTGGGTGCTGAGCGGGTCAACGCTGCACTCGTCAGCGCCCTGACCCCGATCTGCGTAGACCGCGCCGTGGAGGAGCCAGAACGATTCGATGAGCTCGCTGAGGTCACCAGCCCGTTCGCGCGTAGGAGCTTCGTCGAGGAGGCAGGCTGGGCCACACCCCCCGACAGCGACTCGCCCCATCGAGGCCTAGCCACGGCCTGCGCGGCCGCCCTCGATGTGGTGGCGCGATCGCACCCCTGAGCCGCGATCGGAGCTCCGCGAGTTCGGCGTGCCCCTTGCGTGCGGCACCGGCGCCAGGGCTCGGAGCGTAGGTCGTCGAACGCCCGGCGGTAGCGCTGAGGCTCC
>SKMG01000338.1 GCA_007121175.1 Trueperaceae bacterium
CCAAGCTCGGCAGTTGGCGCCGGACGCGCTCTACCCGTTCGGCGTCGAGGCGGACGTAGCTGACGCCGACCTCGTCCGGCGCGCACGCGACGACCGTGCCCCAGGGATCGACCACCGACGAGCGACCGTGCGCGACGAAGCCGCGCTCGCCTCCGCCGCCGATCGTTGCGGCGGCGATGACGTACTGACCATTCTCGATGGCGCGGGCGCGCAGCAGCGGCTCCCAGTGATCGCGACCGGTCGCTGAGGAGAAGTTCGAGGGCACGAAGGTCGCGACCGCACCGCGCAGGGCGAGCGCCCGGAAGAGCTCGGGAAAGCGCAGGTCGTAGCAGACGGTCAGACCGACCGAGCCGAGCGGGGTGCTGCACGTCACGACTCGATCACCCGGCACGACGCGGGCGGATTCGCGCGCCGACACGCCCCCCTCCAGGGTCACGTCGAACAGGTGGATCTTGCGGTAGGCGGCCACCTGGCGGCCCTCGGGGTCGAAGACCAGGCTGGTGTTCCAGGTCTTATCGGGTTCACTCGACCGCTCGTCGTACGAGCCTGCGAAGAGCCACACGCCGTGCCGGGCAGCGGCGCCGGCCAACGCCTCGGCTAGCGGGCCGGGGACGGGCTCTGCGGCGGCGAGCCGCCGGCGCTGGGAGGCGCGCAGGTGGAAGGTCTCGGGCAGCGCGATCCAGTCGGCGCCGGCGGCGGCAGCCTCGTCGATCAGCGTGAAGGTCTTCTCCAAGTTGGCTGAGACGTCGGTCCCGGGATCGGTCTGGACGAGCGCGAGGGTGACCTGGGCCATGCCCCGAGTCTACGGGCGGGGTGCTCGAGCGTCGTCCGGCGAAGGCGCGCGTGGGCGCCATCGGCAGCAGGCGCTCAGGCGTCGTCCGGCAGCCGGACGCGTCCGCGGCGCAGCAGCTCGGTGAGATCGGCCGCCGCGGCCGGGCGCGCGAGCAGGTAGCCCTGCGCCTGCTCGCAGCCGATCCCGCGCAGGAAGTGCAGCTGGGCCAGCGTCTCCACGCCCTCGGCGATCGCGACGAGCTCCAGCGCCTCGGCGAGCGCGACCACCGCACGCACGATGGCCGTGTCATGGCGCCCGGCCTCGCCGGTCGCGGCGACGTCGCGCACGAAGCTCCGGTCGATCTTCAGCGCCGTCGCCGGGAGCTGCTTGAGGTAGTTGAGCGAGGAGTAGGCCGTCCCGAAGTCGTCGATCGAGATCTGCACGCCGAGCGCGCGCAGCTCGCCGAGCTTGACCACGTTCTCCTCGACGTTGCGCATCACCGCGCTCTCGGTCAGCTCCAGCTCCAGCAGCTTCGGGTCGAGGCCCGACTCGCGCAGCACCGTGAGCACCGTCTGCACGATGTCGCGCTCCTGCAGCTGCTTGGCCGAGAGGTTGACCGCCACCACCGTCGGCACGCCCGCGTCGCTCCAGGCCCTGCCCTGGCGGCAGGCGAGCCGCAGCAGGTGGGTGCCGACGGCGCCGATCAGGCCGGCGTCCTCGGCGACGGCGATGAAGGTTGCGGGAGGCACTTCGCCGCGCTCCGGGAGACGCCAGCGGGCGAGCGCCTCGACGCTGGTGATGCGCCCGTCGCGCAGCGCCACGCGCGGTTGGTAGCAGAGCTCGAACTCGTCGCGCTGCAGTGCCACCCTCAGCTGCGCCTCGAGCGATGCCCGCTCGAGGAGCTCCCGGTTCATCTCGAGGGTGAAGAAGCGGTAGCGATCCTTCCCCTGCGCCTTGGCGTGGTACAGGGCTGCGTCGCCGTGACGGATCAGCGTGTCGGCGTCGGTGGCGTCGTCGGGGAACAGCGTGATGCCCATGCTCACCGACACGTGCAACTCGTGCCCGAGCAGCTGGAACGGCTGTCGCATGACGCGCAGGACCTTCTTGGCGACCAGCGCCGCCGCGGCGGCGTCCTCCGCCTCGGGCAGCACCAGCGTGAACTCGTCGCCGCCGATGCGCGCGACCGTGTCCTCGGCTCTCACCGCCGAGCGCAAACGCTCGGCGACCGCCTGCAGCAGTGCGTCGCCGACCCCGTGACCGAGCGTGTCGTTGGTGACCTTGAGGTTGTCGAGGTCGACGAAGAGCGCCGCACCGCGCCGGCCGGTGCGCTGCGAGCGGGTCACGGCCTGCTGCAGGCGGTCGCGGAACAGCGTGCGGTTCGGCAGCCCCGTGAGGCTGTCGTGGTAGGCCATGTGCTCGAGCTCGTGCTCGAGCGCTCGGCGCTGAATGAGCGTCGCCGCCTGCGTCGCGAACGCCGCAGCGAGATCTCGCGCCTGCTCGTCGAACTCGGGGTGGCCGGGCCGGTGCTCGAGGCGCAAGAGCGCCATCCGCTCACCATCGAGCTCGATCGGCACCTCGAGCGCGCTGGGCCCGTCTACGGCCCGCTCGACGCCGTCGCGTCCCGACTCGGCGACGCGGCGGTAGTCGTCGTCGGGCGTGTCGCGCAGCAGCAGCGCGCCGGCCTCCGCGCCGGGCGTCGCGCGTACGGCCGCCTCCAGCAGCCGTTGGTAGAAGGTCGCATCGAAGCCGTGGGAGAGGGTCTGGTTGATGAACTCCATGAGGCTCTCGCGGAAGCGCGCCAAATCGCGCAGTTGCCGCTGCTGCTCGAGGCGCTCGGTGACGTCGATGGCGAGCACCAGCAGGGCGCGCTGGGTGGAAGATCCCTCGCGCAGCACGGTCGGCTCGACCGACACCAGGCAGGAGCGCCGAGAGCCGTCGCTGCGGCGCAAAGGCGTCTCGCGTTCGCGCACCGCCGGCGCCCCGTCGTGCGCCCGCGCCAGCGCGCTCGCGTCCTCCGCGCTCCAGAGGCCCAACTCCACCGCGCCGCGGCCGACGAGTTGAGCGCGTGTGAAGCCGGTCAGGACCTCCATTGCGGGGTTGACGTCGAGCACGCGCCAGTCGCCTTCGGCGACGATGGCCACGGCGGCTGGGTTGGCGACGAAGATCTGCTGGAAGTGGCGCGCCGAGGCCTCGGCGATCTCGCGCGAGCGCCGCTCGACATCGACGAGGTCGGCGTGATCGAGCGCGATCGCTGAGAGGGTCGCCGCCATCGTCAGCGCGACCGCGGCGCCCTCGTCGATGGCGAACGGCCGGGCGGCCCGTACCTCGAGGGCCCCGAGGACCCGGTCGCCGAGCAGCATCGGCACGGCCGCAGCCGAGCGCATCGGTCGCTCGGGAAGCAGGCCCGGATAGCTCGCGTCGCGCTCGATGGCCAGTCGCCTGCTTGCGATGGCCTCGCGCGCCAGCGCGCTGGCCGACGCGCGGGGGCCGAGTGAGTCCGCCGCCCTGGCGGGCCGCACGGCGGCGAACAGCATGCGCTCGCCGGCAGCGGCGTCGCCAGCGCTGCCGATCTCGCCCGTCGCGTCGGCCTCCGCAGGGCCGATGACGGCACCGGCGTAGGGACCGTCGTCCGGGAAGCTGGTCTCGGCGCGGATCACTCGTAGCTCGTCGGCGCCGAGCGTCCGCTCGGCGAAGTCGGCGAAGGCAGGCCACGCCTCGTCGAGCGCAGTGGCTTCCCCCACGCGCAGCGCCAGGTCCGACAGGTGGTCGAGCAGCAGCGTGAAGGTACGCACCGCGCGCTCACTGGCCCCGGCGAGCGCCTCGCTCGCCGCAGCCACCTGGCTCTCGTCGTGCACCACCATCAGCGCGCCGTCGATGGCACCGGCGCCGTCACGCAGCGGTCGGGCCGAGGCGCGCACCGTGCGGCGGCGCACGCCGGGCGCGGCGATCACGAAGCGCTCGTTCTCGAGCTGCTCACCGTGCAGGGCGCGCAGGATCGGCACCTCGGGGGGCCGCATCGCGGTGACGCCGTCGGCGAGGTAGAGGTCGTAGGCGCGCGGCCACTCCGCGCGGTCGATGCCGCGAACGACGCCCTTGCCGTGGAACGCCTCGAGCGCGCGGTTGAACAGGGTGACGTGGCCCTGCCGGTCGCAGGCCATCACTCCCTCACCGAGCAGGTCGAGCAGCGCCTGCAGCCGCCTCCGCTCGGCGGCCAGCATCGTTCGCTCCCGCTCGCGGCCGAGCGAGGCCGCGAGGTGCTTCGCGGCCACCTCCAGCACGCCGTGCACGCGCGGGTCGGGAGGCTGGCCGGCGCGCCCGAGCGTGAGCAGCACCGCCTCGACCCGGCCGCCGACGACGACCGGCACGGCGGTAGCCACATCGAGGCCGCTGGCGAGCGCGGCGTGCGCGCGGTCGAAGCGGCGACCGTCGTCGCGCCTGAGGTCGATCACCGTGCGGGACCGGCGCGAGGCGACCACCTCGCGGACGATGCCGGCCGGGATGCCCCCGGTGGGTCGTTCAGCGCCGGCGGGTCCGGCGCCGGCAGCGTTACCGCCGCCGGCAGTAAGGACGCGCAGGCGCTCGAGGCCGGCCTCGGCAGCGTAGCCGGGACCGAGTCGAAACTCGGGACTGTCGGGGAGACGGATCCAGGTCTCGCCGTAGGGTTGCCGTAGGCCCGTGCAGACGAGCTCGAGTGCCTGTGCCAGCGCTGCTTCGAACGACTCGGCCAGGCCGAGCAGGTCCTGGATGCGTGCGGCTAGCGACAGGCCGAGGTCGGCCTCCTGGCCAGCGGCGCCATCGGACGCTTCGAGGAGGTGCCCGACGGCCTCGAGGAGCGGCGCCCCGGCACCGACCTCGACCACGTCGCTCACGCCCGCGGCGGACAGTCGCAGGACCGTCTCGTCGTCGAGCTGTCGTCCGAGCACGATCACCGGAAAGCCGTCGGCAGCCTCGAGCAACCTGGCGAGCGCGACGTCGTCGCCGATGCGCTCCAGCGGCCGCGCCAATAGCGCCAGATCCCAGTCGCGCCCCCGCAGTGCCGCGTCGAGCGCCGGCAGGGTGTCGACCCGCAGCGGCCGGAGCCGGAGCCCTGACGACTCCAGGACCGCGACCGCGGCGTCGGCCTCGGCTGACTGGTCGTGGACCAACAACACCCGATACGCCGGCGTGCCCCCGAGCTGTGGAGGGCCCGACCGCGGCTCGACGCCCGCGGCATCGCGCGTGGCGCGGTTACCCTTCATGAGGGCGACCTTACGCGAGCGTCGGAGGCTTCCGTGACGAGTTTCGTCACTCGCGCACCGTCTCCGGCAGCACGACGTAGCATGCTCTCATGGCACATGCCTCCGTGATCGAAGCAAGAGGACTCACGCGCCGATTCGGAGACGTTGCCGCCGTCGACTCGCTCGACCTGAGCGTGGAACGGGGCGAGGTGGTCGGGCTGCTGGGCCACAACGGCGCTGGCAAGACGACCACCGTGAGGCTCCTGAACGGCGTGCTCGCCCCCAGCGCAGGCCGAGCCCGGGTGCTGGGCTTCGATCCCATGCAGGACGGCGTGGCGTTGCGGCGGCGCTGTGGCGTCAGCACGGAGACGCCCGCGGTCGACCACCGCCTCACGGG
>SKMG01000224.1 GCA_007121175.1 Trueperaceae bacterium
CCCGACCTGGAGGTCGACGACGTGCGCCGCGTGCGCTACCTCGAGCGCCACGTGCGGGAGGTGCAAGCCGCACTCGAGGCGGGCATCGACGTCCGCGGCTACTTCGTCTGGTCGCTACTGGATAACTTCGAGTGGCACGAGGGCTATGCCAAGCGCTTCGGCCTCGTGTACGTCGACTACGCCACCTTGCAGCGCTCGCCGAAGCGCTCGTTCCGCTGGTACGCGCAGCTGATCCGCCACGGCCTCGTGCCGGCGAGCGACAGCGTCGCCTGAGCGCCGGCGTCGCCTGAGCGCCGGCGCTGGGGCGACCTGGGCTACCCTCGCCGAGGGTCGGACCGGGTCCGCCAGGCCGACCAGGCCAGCACGAGCCAGCCACCGATCATGCCGGCGCCGCCGATCGGCGCGATGGCGCCGAAGAGCCCGAGATCGGTGGCCACCAGGGCGTAGAGGCTGCTCGAGAACACCACCGATCCGGCGAGCAGGAGCAGCGCGGAGAGCCGCGCCCCGCGAACGCGCTCGCTGGCGACGGCCGCGACGGCCGCGGCCGCTGCATGCACCAGGTGGTACTGCACGCCGGTCTCGAAGGTGGCGAGCCGCTCGGGCCGCAGCACGCTCGAGAGCGCGTGCGCGCCGAAGGCGCCGAGCGCAACCCCGAGCGCGCCCCAGGCGGCGGCCAACGCCAGCAGGACCTGCGCCATCAGCCTCCGCCGAACGACCCGTCGACGGGAGCGTCGTCGGGGCGTGCGACGCCGCTGGCGACCTCGACTTCCGCGGCATGCGGCTCGCGCGCGGCCACGCGCTCGCTTGGGGCTCCGCGGGGCGCCCGGCCATCGCGGCGCGGCGCGCGGCTCGCTGGCGCCTCGCTCTGGGCCGCCTGCGCGAAAGGTTCGTCGCCACGCCGCGGGTGAGCGGCCTCGCCGTCAACTACGGGCGGGTGAGAGAAGGGTTCGTCGCCACGCCGCGGCTGAGCGGTCTCGCCGTCGGCTGAGGGCGGGCTGGCTGCCGCTGCCTCGCCGGAGCGGATCCCGAGCTCGACCGCCTCGAGCAGGCCGTCGCGCAGCCGCAAGCGAGCGTCAGCGTGATCCGCGAGGCTGGCGTTGTGGGTGACCAGGACCACGGTCCGGCCATCCTCCGCGACCTGGTGCAAGGCCTCGAAGACGAGCTCGCCCGAGGCCGAGTCGAGCGAGCCGGTGGGTTCGTCGGCGAAGACGACGGCCGGGTCGTTAGCGAGCGCGCGCGCCAGGGCGACGCGCTGCCGCTCGCCTCCGGAGAGCTTGTGCGGCAGGTGGTCGGCGCGATGCAGCAGGCCGACGCGCTCGAGTGCGGCGCGGGCCCGCCCGTCGCGTTCGGCGCGCGCCACGCCCGCCAGTCCGAGCGGCAAGGCGACGTTCTGGAGCGCGCTGAACACGGTCACCAAGTTGTAGCTCTGGAACACGAAGCCGAAGCTGCGGAGCCGCAGCACCGAACGCTCACGCTCCGTGAGGTCGTGGAGCGGCACGTCGCCGAACCAGACCTCGCCCGTGCTGGGGACGTCGAAGCCCGCCAGCAGGTTCAGCAGCGTCGACTTACCCGAGCCCGACGGTCCCAGCACCGCAGTGACGCGCCCCGCCTCGAAGGCGTGATCGAACGAGCGCAAGGCGTGGACCTCGCCGGCGGGAGTGCGGTAGACCTTGCTGAGGCCTGAGGCTCGTAACACGACGCCGATTCTACCGCGCGGGGCGCGCTTCGCCGGTCTCGGCTGCTTTCAGCGACCACCAGATGACCCACCGCCGCCACCACCTCCGCCGCCGGAGGACGAGCCTCCTGACGATGCCGAGGCGCCCGAGCGCGCCAGCGCGCCCGAGAGCTGCGTGATCGAGCGAGACAGCTGGCCGAGGTCCCGAGCGGAGCCAGCGGCTCCGAGCCAGGCGGCTTGCCTGACCATGGCGCGCTGATCGGCACCGGCCGCGGGTGCCGCGCGCTGGAGCGTGCGCAGGAACCGTTCCGCCACGCCCAGCGCGGCCGCGTAGGCGTAGTAGCGGTCCCACAGCCTGAAGAAGTCGGGAGGGGCGTCGCGCATGCGGGTGTAGTCGGTCAGCGTCCGCCTGAAGCCGAGCCAGGCCGCGCGCTCCTCGGCGATCTCCGGGCGATACGCAGGCAGCGCCGTGACCGCGACGAGCAGCAACCCGAGGCACATGAAGGCGGCGCCGATGGAGAGGATCATCGCCATGCTGACGGTCGCCCAGATGACGACGCCGATGCCGAGGCCCACCACCAAGCAGCGGACGCCCCAGCGGTTACGGGCCGCCACGCTCTCGGGCGTGAGGTAAGGCCCGCCGTAGTAGCCCTGGGCCCACGCGACCACCTGCTTGCCGAAGGCGCTGAGGAAGGACTGGGCGTGGCTGCGGCCGTAGCGGCTGAGCTCGTCGATCGTGACCGAGTCGGTGTCGCGCCGCCCGCTGAGGCCGCTGGCGGCCGCCTTCTGCAGGTAGTCGAGCGTCGCTTGCTCGAAGCCCTCGAGCGGCTGTGCATCGTGCGCGGGCGGTTGCAGGCGGATGACGAGGCTGCGACCCTCACCCTCGAAGCGCAGGTGCCCGCGCCGCGCCAGGTCGATGATGGTCGCGTACCAGGCCGGCCCCATGGCGCTGGTCGCCGCGTGCTGGCTGAGTAGCGTCGTCACCGCGGCCGGCGGCATGTCGCGCGGCGGCTCGAACGGATAGCGCATCGCGTCGACCTTCGGCTCGCGGCCGACTCGCCGGTAGGCGCCCAGGATGCCGACCAGGAGATAGACCACGCCCGCTGCTGGCAGGAGCGCCCAGCCCGGGTGGGAGCGAACCGCGAGCCAGAAGCGTTCGCGCTCTTGGACGCCCGAAACGCGGGCCTGATCGCGCAGCAGCCGTTCGAACGCGGTCTCGCCGCCGCGGACCGTGAACAGCGCCGGGTCCATCAGGTAGCGGATCTCGACGCCGTCGCCCGCCGGCACCCGGCCGAAGGCCACCTCCAGCACGCTGCGGTCGTCGGAGAGGCTGACTGTCGGTTCCTCGGGGTTGGCGTAGCGCATGACGTAGGCGTCGTAGGGTTGCGGCATCGATCCGGGTGCGGCGACGCGGAGCCGATACCCGAGGACGATCGGGCGATCGCGCTCGAGGATGTTCCAGTACCACTGCACCACGTCTCGATACGTGTCGACGGTGCCGTCGAGCCGGTAGGCGAAGCGCACGCGGCGCTCGCTCACCCGCGCGTCCTGACGGACCACCACTTCGGTCCCGCCTTCGCAGGGCTGGGTCAGGCCGGTCGCAGCCGGACCAGGGGAGAGCGCGCCGGTCTCGTCGCCGAGGAGGCTCAGCTGCTCGCCGGGCCGCAGGAGCACGCACACGAACGCCTCGCGGAAGTCTCGATTGGTCCACAAGGTGCGCTCGTCGCGCACCTCGACGCCGCCATCGGGCAGGATGCGAACGTCCTGGACGACGTCACGCCACTCGAAGCGGGTCTGTTGGGCGTGCGCCGGATTGAGGATCGCGAGCAGCGCGATCAGCGCCACGAGCTGGCCCAGTCCCGCCGCGCGCCTCATTCGCGAGCGACCGCCACGGCGATCGGCACGCGTGCCGCACGCTCGGCCGGCACGATGCCGGAGAGCAGCCCCATGCCGGCCGCCACCGCGACGGCGAAGGCCACGAGCTGCGGGGTCACGATGGCGACGTCGAGTCCGACGACGTCGAACGCGAGCTGGTTGACCACCGCCGCGCCAGCGTAGCCCATCGCGACGCCGACGATCGCGCCGACCAGCGCCAGCAGGACCGCTTCGAGCAGCACCAGCGCGACCAGGAAGCGCGGCCGGGCCCCCACTGCCCGCACCACGCCGAACTCCCGGGTGCGCTCGAAGACGCTCATCAGCATGGTGTTGGCCACCGCGATGCCGCCGACGACCAGGGCGATCGCGCTGATGCCCAGACGCACGACGTCGGTCACGCGCACCGCGCGCTCGAAGATGCCTGAGAGGTCGCTGCGCGTCTGGAAGCCGAGGTCGGGGTAGGCCTCGTTCAGCCGGCGGGCTGCGGCGGCGGCCGCAGCCGGAGACGGGTCGATGAGCTCCAGCATCACGAACGAGAGGCGCTCCTGTGCCCCGAGCGCCGCCTGGAGCGGCTCTAACGGGACGAGGATGGCATTGTCGAGCAGCCCGCCCTCGGCCGAGCCGATGCCGACCACCTCGAAGGCAGCCTCGGGGTTGAGGCGTAGTTCGTCGCCGAGCGCGATGCCGCTGCGCTGCGCGGTCTGCTCGCCGACCACGGCCTCGCCCACGATGGGCGCCCTGCGCGCGTTCTGGTCACGCGTCTCGGGCGGACGCGCTTCGAGCCCGCGCCCCTCGATCAGCCTGAAGTCGCGGTACACCCGCTGCAAGTCCGTGTCGACCGGGATGCCGTAGAACACGAAGGCGCTCGCTGCGACCAGCGAGCCGCGCAGGTAGACCAGCACCGGCGTCAGCTCGGCGATGCCGTACTCGTCAGCGGCGGCCTCGAGCTCGTCGAGGTAGTGCAGCGGCATCTGCGGCACCGAACCGAGCGACTGGGAGTCGAAGGCGCCGTAGCTCACCTGGATATCGGGCCCCAGGCCCTCGAGGCTGTCGTCGAAGGCGCTGCGCAGCCCCTCTCCGAGCGAGAGGAAGACGACCGTCGAGCCCACCGCGATAGCGATGCCGAGGGCTGTAAGGGCGGTCCGCAGCGGCCGCCTGGTCAGCGAGGCGAACGCCAGCTGTGCGATCACGCGCTGCTCACTCCGGGAATGCCCGCCCGAGCACGGCGCCCGGGGACCCCATGGGTCCTAAGTCCTGCCCGCCGTGCACGAGCCGCACGCCAGCGGCGTTGCCGGTGTAGACGTAGACCGGCGGCTCGAACTGGTAGCTCTGGCCGCTCTGGGCGGTGGTGAACACCAGCCGGTCGCCCTGGTTGCGCTCGGTGGAGCGGTAGACCTCCAGCCAGGTGGTATCGGTGATCGTGATCGTCAGTGGCCCCCTGCCGTCGCCGGCCACCGGCGGCGCCCCAGCTGGCGTCGCGCCCGCCGCAGCGTCGTCGGCCGCGGCTGAGAGCGGTACCAGCGTCAGCGTCACCTCCGTGCCGCTATCGAGATCGGCGCGGACTTCGCCAGGCTGGTAGCCGTCGAGTTCGGCGCGCACCAGGCGGCCCTCGCCGGGGGTGACGAGCAGGTCGAAGACCGGCGACAGGTAGGGCATCGCGTAGCCGTCGATGGTGATCGTGGCGCCGGGCGGGTCGGTCACGATGTCGACGCGCACCGTCGACGGACCGGCCGGCTCCTCCGCAGCTGCCTCCGCGGCGGCCGGAGCGGCGGCCGCAGTATCGGCCCCAGCGCCAGCCGGTGCGGCGGCCGCGTCCTGGGCTGCCGGGCGGGCC
>SKMG01000436.1 GCA_007121175.1 Trueperaceae bacterium
CGATCGGCAAGCACCTGATGAACCGACTCGACTGCGGTACCTGCTGCCTGCGGCGGGGGTACGGCCAGGCCGTCGACGGTGTAGGCCCGAGCGAGTTCGAGCCTCGGCTCGAGCTCGAGCTGCGGAACCAACTCAGCCAGCGTCTCGAATGCGAGACGCCTCAATCGCGACATCACCGCATCGAGCGGGTGCGGCCGATGCCAGATACGGTCCTCGTTCGCGCGGATGCCGCAGTCGCCCACCAGAACAAGGCGTGCCGATGATGCCGTGATGTGAGCGAGGGCCATCGAGGCCGCGAAGCGACGGTTGGGGTCTGCCGAGGCTTCTGCGGCGACGCCAAAGCGCTCGTACGCCAGACCGATGGCCGCGCTGAGGCGAGCGAGGATGTCCTCGATCTGGCCGTGAGCGAGTGCCCCCTCGTCGTCGAGGGCGCGGAGGTCGGACTCGAGCGCCCAGCCAGCGTGCCAGCCGCCTGACCGGCCCTGCACCAGGTGCCCGCTCTTGTCGGTCTCGCCGTCGATCACGGCGAAGGTGCTCTGACCGTAGCAGACGATCCGGTCCTCGTTGAGCCCGGGCCGGCTCGGGTCTTTACCGACGCTCAGGCTCTCGACGTACACGTGTCTTCGGCTCCTCGCACCGGGGCAGATACTCGTCGCCCACCAAGCGGCGGCGAGGGCGCCTCAGAGCGGGACGAACCCGCGTCAGGACGCCCTCGCGTGCGTCGCTGCGGCGACGCCATCGACACGTTCGTTCCTAACGGGCCGAGAAGATCTCGTCGAAGCGGCGCAGGTTCTCCTCACGCGTCGCGGCCGCGAGATCAGGATCGTACGGGAAGGTCGGCACGTCGTCGGTTGGGGCCAATCCGACCGGTGCTGGTGCATCGGCTCGAACGGAGCGCCGGTAGTGCGTGGCGGCCACCTCGTGGTTATCGAGGGAGGTCGCCCAGTCCATGAACACGCGCGCGCTCTCGGGGTTAGGCCCGCCCGCGATGATGCCCATGGAGTCGAAGCGTAGGCCGGTGCCTTCTTCGGGATAGATGGCCGTCACGGGCCAGCCCTCCTCGATGAGCATGGCGATGTTTGCCTCACCCGTGATGCCGATCTCGATCTCGCCCCGGGCGACGTTCTGGAACACGAGTTGGGATGAGCTCACGAAGGTAGTGTTGGCGACGACGTCCTCGATGAGATCCCAATCGTAGAGCTGGAGCATCTGTGCGAGTTGAGCGTATGCTGAGCCCGACAGCGACGGGTTGGCCATGATGATCTTGCCGGCGAAACGCGGATCGGCGAGTTCGCCCCAGCCACGCGGCCTCTCCTCCTCGGCCAGCAGATTCGTGTTCACCACGAACGCCTGCAACGGCTGGGAGTAGCCGTAGTAGCGGAACTCGGGATGCACGAAGACCTGATCGTACTCATCGTGGTGCGCCGCCTGATACGGCTCGAACAGGTGGATGATGGCCTCGAAGCTCTCGACGCTCGCCCCGAAGAAGATGTCGCCACGTGGACTCGCTGATTCCGCCTCGATGCGCGTGGTGTGTTGGCCTACCCCTGCTGATACGACCGTGACTTCGATCTCCGGGTGCGCACGGTTGAACGCGGCGACCGTGTCGTCGATCAACTCAGAAGACCCGGCATTGTAGATCACGAGGTCGTTGGCGCTCACTCCGCCGAGGAGTGCCAGGGCGGCGAGCAGCGCGATGAGTCGATGCATCAATGCCTCCTAGAGTGTCGTGCCGTTGAGTTGGACGTGTGGTCCGACTCGCCGACGGCACTTGTCCGCGGCCGTCCTCGGCGGGGCTCATGCGCAAGCCATTCTTTTCGTGCAGAGCGAAAAAAATACTACCACCCGTCGCTGCGCGGGTCAAGCCGCCCCGTCTCCGAGTCCGGCGCGCAGCTGCCGCCAGCACACGACGTGAGCCGTTTCATGCCGCGTGCGATGCCGACCGCCTAGCATGGACCGGATGTCTCACGAGGATGACTCCAGCGAACCCAGGGCAGCCGGCGGACTCGCGCTGGTCGCTGTGGTCGACGACGACGAGGCGGTGCGGACCCTGGTCGCCCGGGTCCTGACCGGTTACGACGTACGGACGTTCGACCGGCCGCAGGCCGCGCTGAGGGCGTTCGCCGACGGTGTGCGGCCGCAGCTGATCGTCTCGGACGTGCAGATGCCGGGCATGAACGGGTTCGAACTGCACGCCGAGGTGCGCCGCATCGCGCCGCTGCGCAGCGTTCCGTTCGTGTACCTCACCGCGATGGCCGACCGCGACTCGCTCCGGCGCGGCATGGTGCAGGGGGCCGACGACTACCTGACCAAGCCGTTCACGCCGGACGAGCTTCGCCAGGCGGTGGCGGTTCGCCTCGCCCGCCTCGAGACGCTCTCCGACCCGGTTGCCGCGCGCTTCGAGATCATCAGCCTCGGCGGGTTGGCGTTGGCGGTAGGGGGAACTCGGCTGAGCTGGGAGGCGCGCAAGGTCGTGACGCTGCTGCTGTTCCTCCTCGACCGCGGCGGACGCGCTCCTGCGAGCGCCGTGCGGCGCGAGCTCTGGTCGGGTCCGAGCGGCGACAACCACCTGCACGTGCTGGTCAGCCGGCTGCGCAAGACGCTGCTCGAGCACGGTCGTGCTGGGGTCGCCGATGATCACGCGTGGCTCGAGCTTGACTTGCCCGTGCGCTGGGACGTCACCGCCTTCGAGGCCGCCGCGGACAACGCCGCGGTGGGTGGCCGCGAGGCGATCGAGGCCGCGATCGCCACCTACGGGGGCGAGTTCTTAGCCGGCTTCGAGGGACCCTGGGTGGAGGCGCGCCGGGCCGAGCTCGAGAGTCGGTACCTCGACCTGCTCGAGGCCGCGGTCGACGCCGCTCCGGAGGGTCCGGAGCGCAGGCGCGCCAGCATGCGCTTCGCGGACTATCTCGACCTGGTGTAGCGGCAACCCGCTACCGCCGCGCCGAGCCCCCGCTCGGCATCGCATCCTCGCCGGGCGAGCGAGTTCTCTGGGTACACTGCCTGACCTGGCCGGCGGCGTGCCCGTTGCGGCGAATCGAGAGGGAGCGATGGAACTCAGCCTCCAGAAACTCCTCCGCTGCCCGCGGCGCGCGTGCCCGCGAGGTGCTGCCGCTGCTCGTGCGGCGCGACGGTGCCCTGCGGTTGCTCGGCGACGCTTGGGACCAGTACGAGGAGATCCTGGCGCTCGTAGATGAGGTCCCTGAGGAGGTGTTCGGCCCATGACGCGGAGCTTCACGGTCTACCCGGCGGTCGACGTGCAGGGGGGCCGCGCCGTGCGACTTGTCGAGGGTGACCCGACGCGCGAGACCGTCTACTTCGACGATCCGTGTGACGCCGCCGCGCACTGGGTGCGCCTCGGCGCACGCCACCTACACGTCGTCGACCTAGACGCCGCGCTCGGGCGCGGCGACAACCGCGAGATCATCCGCGCGCTCACACGCCGCGTCGCGGCCGAGTCGCCCGAGTCGGTCTGCGTCGAGGTCGGCGGCGGCGTCCGCGACGTGGAGACCGCGCGTGCCTGGCTGTCATTGGTCCACCGGGTCGTCATCGGCACTGCGGCCATCGACTCGCCGGAGCTGGTCGACGCCCTGCTGGTTGAGTTCGGAGCCGATCGCGTCGCGGTCTCCGTGGACGCTCGCGAAGGCCAGGTGGCGGTGCGCGGCTGGACCGACGTCACCGAGGCGAGAGCGGTCGAGCTGGCCGAGCGGATGGCGGAGCGCGGCGTACGGCAGCTCATCTTCACCGACGTCGGCCGCGACGGCACCATGCAGGGCGTCGACCCTGAGCCGATACGTGCGCTCCGCGCCGCCTTCCCACATCACCTGCTGGCGGGTGGAGGTGTTGCCAGCGAGGCGGACCTCGAACTCTACGAGGCGCTCGAGCTCGATGGGGCGATCGTCGGTCGCGCCCTCTACGAGGGGAAGATCCGCTATCCCAGAACTCCCTGAGGTCGAGACGGTGAGGCGCGAACTGGCACCGTGGCTGTGCGGCCGGACGGTGGCCTCCGCCGAGCGCGTCGATGCACCGCCCGGACCGAAGTATGCCGGCCTCGACCGGCTTCGGGGCCGCCGCATCGAGGCGGTGAGGCGGCGGGGTAAGTTCCTGCTGCTGCCGCTGTCAGGCGCCGTGGCTGAGGAGCTGATCGTACACCTCGGCATGACCGGCGTGCTCAGCGCCAACCCCCCGGCCGGACACCTGCGCGTGCGGCTGCGGCTCGACGGTCCCGAGCCGAGCACCTTGTACTTCCGGGACGTGCGCCGCTTCGGTCGGTTCACCGTGGTGCCGGCTGGCGACTACCGCTCCCTGCCGACGCTGGCGGCCCTCGGCCCCGACGCTTTGGCGCCTGAGTTCACGCCCGAAGGCTTCGCCGGCTCGCTCGGTCGCTCCGGCATGGCCATCAAGCCGCTGCTGCTCTCGCAGCGAGCTGTGGCCGGCGTCGGCAACATCTACGCCGACGAGGCGCTCTGGCGCTCCCGACTCCATCCCGAACGTAGCGCTAGCCGGCTCACCAAGAGGCAGGTGACCGCGCTGCACGCCGCCATCGTGGCGGTGCTCGAGGAGAGCGTGGCGCTGCAGGGCACCACTCTCCACGATTACCGCACCTTGGGCGGCCGATCGGGCTCGTTCCTGGAGCGTCTCGCGGTGTACGGCCGCGCGGGGGAGTCGTGTCCGCGCTGCGGCGGGACGGTGGTGCGTCTCGTCGTCGGTCAACGCGGCACGCACGTATGTCCGCGCTGCCAGCCGGCGCCGCAACGACGGAGCCGCCCACCCGGCTAGGCGGCGTAGAGCGCGTCTACAACGTGACTCAGGCCGGGACATTCGTCCCTGCTGGCCCGCTGTGGCCGTCGCTACCCTGAAACTGCACGCACAAGGGACGACGCGCCGATTAGGTCGCCTGCGAGGGTCGCAGGGCCGAGAAGGTGCCCCCGTCGCACGTGCAGCAGCGGCCGGATCTCCGTCCCGAGGAGCCGATCGGCTCCCCGGGAACCGAGGCCACGGGATCGAACGATGCAGCGCCGGCGAGTGCCTGGCGCGCGGGTCCGGCCGCACCGACCTCCGCGGAGCGAGGCGAGCGCCCGTTCCGCGTCTGTAGAGACCCCGCCGGTCAGCTGGTCGGCGGGGTCTTCGGTCGCTTCAGGAAGAGCGCGCCTGCGGCCAGCCCCAGCGGCCACGCTGCAGCAGCGAGGAGCACCGGTGCGTACGAGTTCGAGAGCTGCTGACCCCAGGCGAGGAGCACCGGACCGGCGGCCGCGCCACCCACCGAGAGCGCGGAGGCCGTGCCCTTGATGCCGCCGATCGCGCGGCGTCCGAAGTAGGCCGCGAACACGGTCCCGCTCAC
>SKMG01000265.1 GCA_007121175.1 Trueperaceae bacterium
CCGCGGCTTTCGCGGCCTATGTCCGCATCCCGCTGGCCCTCCACATGTCCATCTCGGCCGTGGGCGGTCTCATCCTGGCGTACCTCGGCCTGCTCGTCGTGCTCTCGGCGCAGTCCTGACGCCACCGCCGGCGAGGACCGGCCTCCGCCACGACCTTGGCGGCCGGCGCCGCCTCGATCGCCGGGTAACCTAACGATGGATGCACGCTGCGGCGGCGCAGCGAGCGTCTCCCGGGCTGAAGGAGGGTCTCCATGGCTGACGAGACGAACAGGCCTTTGATGACCGCGGACAACACGCCCGATCACGACGAGATCGTCCGAGTCGTCCAGTTGTACTACGACGGTTTCGGGAAGGGTGACGTCGACAGGTTCACGGAGGCCTTCCTTGAAGATGCCTGGATCTTCTACACCGATGCCGAGGGGGTCCTCCACAACGGTCGCCTCACCGAGCGATTCGAGGGCTGGGCCAGCGGCAGCGCCACATCGCAGGGCCGCGTGATCGCTGTGACGCAAGCCGGGGATCTGGCCAGTGTCCTCCTCGAGCTCACCGATCTCGCGGATCCGTCGGACTCGTGGGTGGACGTACACGCTCTGCTGCGGATCGACGGCGTGTGGAAGATCACCAACAAGACCTCCACGCACAGCAGTCGGGCTGCGTGGGCCAAGGCGTAGTCGTACCAGCGTCCGGCCCGTCGGCCTCCCCCTTCGTCCAACGGGCCAGCGCCAACGACGTCCACTAGACCCGCCGAGGTCCGGCTCGACCAGGACGGTGCGTCCGCTCGGGCGGCGCTCAGATCCGTCCGAAGCGCTTTAGCAGCTCCTCGACGGTTGCGCCTTCCAGGATCGCTTTCCTGGCGGCCTCCTCCTTCTCGGCCTGCTCCTTGGCGCGCGGGTAGACCTCGGCCCAGTCCTGTTGGGGCACGACCGTCACGCCGATCTCATCCGCCACCACCAGATCTCCTGGGTTGACGATCAGGCCACCGCAGACGACCGGGACGTTGATCCGGATCGGCTCACGGCGCCCGGAGTAGGCGGTGTGCGCCGCACGAGGGCTGACGTAGCGCGAGGCGATCGGGAAATCGAGGACCTTCGCCTCGTCGGTATCGCGGACGGAGCCGTCGACGACCGCGCCCACGATGCCGGCAGCCCGGGCCAAACCGGACATGAGCCCGCCCCAGATCGACGTGTTCGACTCCCCGAACGCGTCGATGACGACCACTTGGCCCGGCTCGGCGATCTCGAAGATGTCGAGACAGTCGACGATGTCGCCCGGCGTGAGCTTCACGGTGAGCGCGTGGCCGATGAAGGGCTTGTTCACGCTGCGGAACGTGATGTCGGGGTGCATCACGTTCTCACGCGCCTGAGCGTCGGTCATCACGCACGAGACGCTCATCACACCCTTCATCGCGACCAACTTCCCCAACAGTTCGCGGTCGATGCTGGCGTTCGGTTCGATCATCTTGGTCATGCTGGACTCCTTCCGACCCGGCAATCGCTCACCGGCGTTCGTTGACAGGTCCTCGTGCCCATGCTAGATTTTACCTGACGAAAGCCGGTCTCAATACGTGAAAGTCCTTACGTGGAACCGTCGCCGACGGATCGGCACGGCGAACCCGAGGAAGCACATGACCCTGAGGGCAGCGTATCACCGCCTGTGGATGGGGGCCCGAACGGTGCTCGAAGCCTCACACGCGAGAGCTCCGGTCGCCGGCGCCCTGCCGAGCGGCCTCGGAGTCGCCCCATGAAATCGTCGCCCAACAGATCGGGGCGCTACAACATTCGCGTCCTGGACCGGGCCTTCCGCATGCTCGATCTGCTGGCCGACGGCACCGAGCGGAGCCTCACCGAGATCAGCGAAGCGATCGACCTCAACACCAGCACAACGTTCCGCCTGGTGGCGTCGCTGGAGTACCACCGCTACCTGTCGCGGGACGAGGAGAGCGGCAAGTACATGCTCGGCATCGCGTGTCTCGAGTTGGCGAAGTCGTTCCAGGCGGGCAACGCCCTCTCCCGCTTGGCCGCCCCCGACCTCGAGGCACTGCGCGACGATGTACGTGAGACCGTGCACCTGGCGGTGCTCGACGGTCCGGACGTGGTGTACCTGCAGAAGCTGCCGGGCCTCCATGCGATCGGCTTCTTGGAGTCGCGCGTCGGAGGGCGTCTCCCGGCGTACTGCACGGGGCTCGGCAAGGTGCTCCTCGCCTATGCCGACCCGGCGTACGTGCGCGATCTGATCGAGGGATCGCACGGCACCCTCGAGCGCTTCACGCCGACCACCATCACCGACGTCGATGAGCTCATCGACCACCTGGCGACCATCCGCGAGCGGGGATATGCGCTCGATTGGGGCGAACACGAGCCGGACGTCCGCTGCGTCGCGGTGCCGGTCTTCGGCAAGAACGGCGGCATCCCCGCTGCGATCAGCGTCGCTGGCCCCGCCAACCGCATGGAGCCACTCCAGGAGAACTGGACCGTGATCGAGGCGACCCGGGCCACCGCCAGGAGGATCTCCTTCAAGTTGGGGTACACGCCGAGCGACGCCCAACAGACCGCCAGCCGGAGCACCTGAGGAGGTGTGCCTGTGACCGACCCCTTCGCACGGATCCGCCGACTCCAGGAAAGCATGGATCAGCACGGTCTGGACGCTGTGATCTGCCGGCTGCCCGAGAACGTCGTCTTCCTCAGCGAGCACTGGCCGATCCACGGAGTCTCGATCGCGGTGCTCGAGCGGGAGGGCCGCGCGCACCTGTTGGTCCCCGAGATCGAGAGCGCCTACGCGAACCCCGACTGGGCCGAGGTCGAGGTGTTCGGGTGGTTGCTCCTGAAGGACCGCGACCTGTACGAAGAAGTGCGCGAGCGCCTCGCACGGATTCGGGACGGGCGAGGCCTGGCGTCTGCCCGCATCGGCGTCGAGCGTGCCTTCGAGGTGGTGGCCCCCAGCTATCGAGCGGCAGAGCCGATCGTGCCGGCCGAGCCCTGGAACGCCGCGCTGGCCGAGGTCTTCCCCGCCGCCACGCTGCTCGACTGCGGGGCCGCCATCGCTGATGCCCGCAAGCTCAAGACCGCCTATGAGCTCGACAAGCTGCGCAACGCCAACCGCATCGCCGAGCTCGGCATGCAGCGGTTCCTGTCCGAGGTGGAGCCGGGGATGACCGAGACCCAAGTCGGCGCCATGATCGAGTACGCGATCCGCGCCGAAGGACCCGGCCGCGACGGTGCGCGCCTGGTACGCGCGGCGGCCGAGGTGGCCGCTGGACCCGACAACTCCGCCGGAGCGGTCCTGCTCGTTCCCTCGACCTCGTACCGCATCCGGGAGGGGGACCTAGTCATGGTGGAGCTCGGCGTGGTCGTCGATGGCTACTGGGCCGATCTCACCTACATGGCGGTGGCCGGACGGGAGCCGAGCGCCGAGCAGCGAGAACTCCATAACACCGTGCTCCGCGCCCAGCGAGCAGCCGCGGAGCAGATGCGGCCGGGCCAGCCCTGGTCGGCGCCCGACGAGGCGGCGCGTCGCGTCATCGATGAGGCCGGCCTGCTCGACCGCTTCCCCCACATCACCGGGCATGGGATCGGCTTCCGCTATCACGAGTTCGAGCCGCTGCTCGCTCCCGGCGCCGACCAACCGCTCGAGGAAGGCATGGTCAGCAGCGTCGAGCCGGGCGTCTACCGCCGCGGCTTCGGCGGCATCCGCATCGAGGACATCGTGGCCGTGGGCGCCGACGGTCCGGTGTTCCTGTCGACGCCGCGGGAGCCCTGGTGATGATGGGCGCGAACCATACGACGCCACAGATCGTCGCGCTGGGCGAAGTCATGATCCGCGACACGCCGCGCGACCTGCAGCGACTCGAACGCACGCGCGAGGTGTTCGTGTCGCCGGCGGGGAGCGAGTACACCCTGGTGCTCCTCGCCCGACGCCTGGGCGTGCCGAGCGCCTACGTCACCCGCCTGCCGGACAACCCGTACGGCTGGATGGTCCGCGACATCGCCCGCTCCCACGACGTCGACACCTCGGGCATCGTCTGGGCGCCCGCCTGGGAGCCGATCGGGCGCTACCTCTACGAGCTCGGCCGCGAACCTCGCCCGAGCTACGGCTGGTACCAGCGCGCCGGCTCGGCCGCTGCGCGGCTCGGGCCGGGCGCGGTCGCCTGGGACGAGTTGCTCTCAGACGCCCGAGTCCTGCACACCACCGGGATCACCTTCGGCCTCGCGTCGCACGCCGGACTGGCCGACAATCCACTCCTGGGCGCGTTCGAGGAGGCGGTATCGGCACGCCCCGAGGGGTGTGCGGTCGGGCTCGACTTCAACTACCGCTCGACGCTGTGGAGTGAGGAGGAGTGTCGCGCCGTCCTCGAGGGCGTGCTCGTGGAGCATACGGATATCCTGATGGCGTCGCCATACGACATGGCGCAGCACTTCGGCATCGGCTTCGGCAGCAAGTCGCCCGAGGAGGTGCTCGAACAGGGGCTGCCCGCGCCGGCGGACGACGAGCTACGCGACTTCTGCGCACGCGTCCTCGAGCGTTTCGACCTGGACACCGTCGCGGTCACGCTCCGGCACCCCCGGTCGTTCGACGAGCACCTGTGGGAGTCCTGCGCCATGCATGCGGACGGTACCTTCGCCCGCTCGAAGATGCCTCGGCCGATCCACCTACTGGACCGGCTGGGAGGTGGCGATGCGTGGACCGCTGGCTTCTACGCGAGCCTCCTGCAGGGCGACGGCGGCGCGAACGCGCTCGAGAGCGCCATCGCCTTCGCCGACGCCTCGTCGCGTCTCGCCCAGACGCTGATGTTCGATCTGGCCGTGCTCCGGGCGGAGGACGTCTGGGCGCTTCTCGACGCCGACGAGGCCGGCCACGCACCGGGCACCATCCGTTGATCCGCGAAAGGAGGCCCCGAAGGCAGATTCCCCTCCCCTCCACCGCTCGATCGACTCGTGTAGGTTGACGCAGTCACCTGCGCTCCAGGTCTCCGAAGGGATGAATCGATGAAGAAGATTGCGCTCGTCCTCAGCGTCATGCTCCTGCTAGCCTCCATGGCCCAGGCGTACACACCCCCTGCCGGCGCGTTCGACCCAGTGCCCCTCGCCGAAGGCGCCCAGGCCATGTGCGAAGGCTTCGATCCCGGACCCAGCATCCGCATCGCCTACATGCCCCCGGGTACGGAGTTCCCCTACTACATGGACATCGGCAAGGGCATCGTGGCGCAGGCCGAGGAGCTCGGCGTCACCACCTTCATGCTGGCGCCGCAGAGCGGCTCCGACATCGCCGGACAGATGGGCATGATCCAAGACGTCCTCATCCAGGGCGTCGACGCGATCATCCTCTCCACGCACGACGA
>SKMG01000310.1 GCA_007121175.1 Trueperaceae bacterium
CGGCTGGAGTCCGATCGCGCCTCGGTCTCGCTCGACCTGGGTGGCGCGCTCTATCGCCGCAGTGGCGACAAGTGGGTCTCGCGCACCACCATCCGCGAGACCACGGCCGCGGCGCTCGTGACCGCGGCGCTGAACCACGCTGCCGACCGTGCCCAGGCCCGTCCGGATGACGCGGCTGCCGCGCGCGCCAGCGCGGCGCCCGATCTCGTGTTCGACCCGTTCTGCGGCTCCGGCACGCTGCTCGCCGAGGCGCTCGAGTTGGAGCTCGGGCTGGCGCCGGGACGCCGGCGCCAGCCCCCCTTCGCCGCCTCGCCGGCCTGGAGGCAGGAGCGCTTCCGGCACGCGCTGCGGCAACACGCCTCGGTCCCCGACGCCGCGCCGCGGGCGCGCCACCTGGGCAGCGATGCCGACGCCGAGACCATCACCATCGCCCGGCGCAACCTCGGCGCAGCAGGGCTGGCGCAGCACGTGCAGCTCGAGGTGGCTCGCGCCCAGGCGCTCGACTTCGCGGCGCTGAAGCGTGCCCACGCGGCCGAGCGCCCACTGCTGCTCTCCAACCCACCCTACGGCAGGGCCGCCACGGCCATCGGCGCACCGCCCGACGAGCTCCTGCGCGACGTGCTGAGCCACGCGCACGGATGGCGCTTCGCGCTGCTCTTCCCCGACCCCGACGCCTTGGCCCGGCACGCCCGCATCGAGGTCGAACGGCGCCTGCCGGTGGTGACGGGCGGGCTGCGCATCGCCTTGGTGCTGGGCTCGGTTCGCGGCTGAGGCGTCCGCCGGCTGCGACGAGGGCCGCGGCTCGGAGGCGCGCTACGATGCCCGCGTGAGGCCGCGCGAGCAGGCCTCCGCCACGGTCCGTGGCCGCCTGGCGACGGCAGCGACCGAGCGGGGGGCGCCGCCGCAGGCGGGAGGCAGGCATGCGCTTCGCCAAGTACCACGCGCTCGGTAACGCCTACCTCGTCCTGGCCACGGCATCCCCACCCGCGCCGGCGCTCGTCGAGCGGCTCTGCCATCGGCGCCTCGGCATCGGCGCCGATGGCGTGTTGCACCTCGTTCAGGGGACGGCGAGCGAGCCCGCCCGCCTGCGCGTGTTCAACCCCGACGGCTCCGAGGCCCAGACGAGCGGCAACGGCGTGCGTATCGCTGCGCGCTGGCTGTGGGATCGCGATCCCGAGCGAAACACGACCATCGTGGTCCGCACCGCGGCCCGGTCGTACCGCTGCCAGGTCGCCGAGGACGGCGGCTCCGTCGAGGTGGCCATGGGGCGCGCCTCCTTCCGCAGCGTCGATCTCCCGATGAGCGGGAGCGCACGGGAAGTGGTGGGCGAGCCGCTCGCGCTGGCCGGCGTCGTGCTGCACCTGACGGCGGTGTCGCTGGGCAACCCGCACGCGGTGATCCACACCAGCACCCCCGCCGAGGCGGTGATCGGTCGCTGGGGCCCGCTGCTCGAGCATCACCACTGGTTCCCGCAGCGCACCAACGTGCAGGTCGTCAACGTGATCGACCCGAGCACCCTGCAGGTGGCCGTCTGGGAGCGCGGCGCGGGGCTGACGGCCACGTCCGGCAGCAGCGCAGCGGCGGCTGCAGCGGCCAGTCGGCGTCTCGGCCTGTGCGCCGCACGCGTGGCGGTGCGGATGCCGGGCGGTGTGCTCGACGTCGTCGTGGACGAGGCATACGAGGTAGCGGTGCAGGGCGCGGTGCGGCGCGTCGCCGAGGGCGCGCTGGCGCAGGAGTGGCTGGCGTCCGCGACGTGACGCGCCCGCAGCCCCTGGAGCCACGGCGCGCTCAGGGGAGACGGACCGGTCGCCCCTCCCGCGCCGAGCGGTAGATCGCCTCCACGAGCGCCACCGAGCGCAGCCCCTCGCGCCCGTCGACCTGCGGTGGCCGGTCCTCCTGGATGGCGCGCACGAAGTCCTCGAGCTGGCGCCGGTGGTTCTCGAACGACATCGCCATGGGATCGGCGAACGTGCCCGAGACGTGGCCCTCGGTGGAGCGCAGCACGGCCGCGCGCTCCTCGTCGGAGACGTCGGGCACTTCCCAGCTGACGATCTCGTCGTCGCGGATGCTGACCGAGCCCGCGCTGCCGTGGATGTCGAGCAGCTTGGGCCGGCCGGGGAAGAGCGAGGTGGCGGCGGTGAAGGTGCCGAGCGCGCCGTTGCGATAGCGCAGCACGGCCACGAGCGTGTCCTCCACCTCGAGTCGCTCGTGGTTCAAGGTGGCCGCATAGGCGAACACCTCGTCGACCGGGCCCATGAGCCACAGCAGCAAGTCGAGCTGGTGGATGCCCTGGTTCATCAGCGCGCCGCCTCCGTCGAGCGCCCAGGTCCCGCGCCAGTCCGCCGAGTCGTAGTACGCCTGCGAGCGGTACCACTTGACGTAGCCGTCGGCCTGCAGCAGCCGGCCGAGCCGCCCGGCGTCGACGGCCTGCTTGAGGCGCTGGTGCGCGTCGGAGAACCGTCCCATGAAGATCGTGGCGAGCTTGACGCCATGGTCCGCGGCCGCGTCGACGATCGCCTGGGCCCGCTCGCTGGTGATCTCGAGCGGCTTCTCCACGACCACGTGACGGCCGGCCGCGGCAGCGGCCACCGCGCTCTCGAGGTGCACGCCGCTCGGCGTGCAGACCGAGACGGCCCGTACCTGCTCGTCGGCGAGCACCGCCTCGAGGTCCGGATACAGCGCCAGGCCGTAGCGCTCCGCGAAGCCTCGGGCCTGCGCCGGCGTGCTGCCGGTCACCCCCACGACGAAGGCGTCGTCGAGCTGCCCGATCGCCTCCACGTGCGCCTGGGCGATGTTGCCGGTTCCCACGATGGCGAAGCCGATTCGGCGCATCGGTGCCTCAGGCCCCGCTGCCGGTCGTACCGGGATCGGCCAACGTCTCGTCGATCAGCGACCGGGCGGCCTCGACGGCCAGGCGCGTCGCCTCCTCGAGCGCCATGCCCTCGGGCCGGTAGTGCGGCTCGAGCACGAGCGCACCGCCATAACCGTCTCGTACGAGCTGACGGAGCTGACCACCGTAGTCGACCGCCCCCATGCCGAGCGGCACGAAGGTCGCCGTGCCGTGCTCGTCGACCAGTGCGTCCTTGAGGTGGACGTGGGCGACGCGGCCCGGATCCAAGGCTGCGTAGCCGTCGGGGAACGGGTTCGCCTCGCCCGCCGCGAGCGCGTTGCCCGGATCCCAGAGCAGCGCGATGGCATCGAGCTGCTCCTCGGCGACGCTGCGCAGGACCGTGTCGAGCGCGCCGAGCTGCCAGCCCGTCCCGACGCTGCAGACGCCTTCGTTCTCCACGACCAGCAGCCGCCCGGCCGCGAGGGCCCGCTCGGCGGCCTGCTGGAGCTTGTTGGCGATGCTCAAGGCGAGATCGCCGTGCCACGGTTCGCGCCAGAAGGTGAACACCCGCACCATGCGCGTGTCGAAGAAGTCGCACAGCGCCAGTGACCGGTCGAGCAGCGCCAGCTGCTCCTCGAAGCGCTCGGACCCCTCGAGTGCGAAGTCGGCGTCGACCACCTTGGCTTCGCCGCTGAGCGGCGACTTGAACACCGGCGACGCGATCGCGCTGACGGCGAGCCCATGGTCGCGCACGATGTCGCGCGCACGGCCGAGCTCCGCGTCGCTGAGCTCCAGGATGTTCTTGCCCCAGAGCGTGCGCAGCTCCACGAGCGACATCCCCCAATCACGGATCAGGTCGCAACTCCGTTCGAGATCGTCGCCGACCTCGTCGCTGATGATGCCGAGTTCGAGCATGGTGGGCTCCTCCATCAGGGTCGTTCGAGCGTGGCGGCTGGGCCGAGGTGCTCCTCGATCGCCTCCAGGATGCCACGCAGGTAGCCGATCGAGCGTGCTGCGGCGGCCTCGCCGTCGGGAAGGTAGACGAACGGCTCCACCGCGACGACGCCGCCGTAGCCATGACGAACGAGGCTCGCGAGGACGTCGGCGAAGCGATCGTCGCCCTGGCCCGGCGCGAGTTTGGCGCGGTCGTTCACGTGCACGTGACGCACCATGCCACTCGGGAGCCAGCGCTCCAGCACGCCGGCGACCGGCTCCGCCTCGGCCAACGCGGCCGCGCGCGTGTCGACCATGGTGCGCAGCGCCGAGCTACCGACGCGCGCGACGATCGCGGCGGCCTCCCCGACCGTGTTGATGAAGTCGGTCTCCTCGCGCGACAGCGGCTCGATGCAATAGGTGATGCCCGCCGGCTCGGCGTGCGCGGCGAGCGCCGCGAAGCTCTCCTCGCCGCGCGCCCGGCTGCCGCTGGCATCGGCCGGGTCGATGGTGCGCTGGTTCGGCGACCCGTGGACCATGACTTCCCCGCCCAGCGCGGCGCACACGTCGATGAGTCGTCTGGCGAAGTCGATGGTCGCCTGCCGGACCTTGGCGTCCGCCGTGGTGATCGAGAGCCCGGGCGGCGCGACGAGCAGCCAGTGCATGCTCGAGATCGCGATACCGGCATCCGTCGCGGCGCGCCGCAGCGCGCTGGTCTCGGCCTCGCCCAGGAGGTGCGGCTCTTCACCGAGCGTGAACGGCGCGAGCTCCAGGGCATCGAAGCCGACCGCGGCGGCGAAGGCGCACTGCTCGGGAAAGCTCAGGTGCGCCACGACCTCGTTGCACAGCGCGATCTTCATGATCCCGCCTCGCCTTCGTCGGAGCGCCCCCTGATCCGCCGCCATGCCTTGGCGAGGGCCCTCGTGAAGGTCTCGCTGCCGAACAGGAAGGTCAGCACGATCATGGCCCAGAGCACGACGCTGATGGGGCGGGTGAAGAAGGGCATCAGGGCGCCATCGGAGAGCACCAGCCCGCGGCGCAGGTTGAGATCCAAGATCGGCCCTAGCACGACCCCGAGGACGAGGGGTGCGAGCGGGAACTGCAGCTCGCGCAGGAGGAGCCCGACGACGCCGAACCCCAGCATCACCCAGATGTCGAACGTGCGGCTGGCGATGGCGTACGAGCCGATCGTGCAGAGGACGAAGATGACCGGTATGAGCCGCACCGGCGGGACACGGATGACGTACAAGAGCGGCTTCGTGAGCAGCATGCCGTAGAAGAGGATGGACAGGCTCGCGAACAGGATCATCGCGGTGACCTCGAAGATGAACTGCGGCGCCTCGATCATGATGAGCGGACCGGGCCGCACGCCGTGGATGAACAGGGCGGCGAGCAGCACCGCTGCCGGCGCCGAGCCGGGGATGGCAAGCGTCAGCACGGGGATGATCGCGCCGGGCACCGCGGCGCTGTTGCCGGTCTCGGCGCTGAGCAGCCCCTCGATCGAGCCCTTGCCGTACTCCTCCTTGTGCTTGCTCGCATTGCGGCTCAGCGCGTACGAGA
>SKMG01000159.1 GCA_007121175.1 Trueperaceae bacterium
GAAGTCGTCGACGCCAGCGCCGAGCAGCTCGCGCTGGCTCACGCTCAAGTGCGTGCGTTCGACGTCGAGCGTCAGCCAGTAGCCGACCAACCCCGCCAGCGCCAGCAGCAGACCAAGCGCCTGGAGCGCCCACGCCTGCCGGCGGTGGCGCCGAGCGTCGTCAGGAGAACTGGGCGCTGATCTCCGCATGGACCTTCAGCGTACGCGGATGCACGCTCTTGCCGTGCCTGCGCAGGTAGCGAACCTTGCTCTCGATCGCCCGTTGGTAGGCGCCGGCCAAGTCGCGCATGGCCAGTTCTCGAACGTCGCGGTTCACGCCCCGGCCCGGCTCGGTCACGTCGGCGACGTACACCGCCATCGCCACCCGATCGCCCGGCCGCGGGCCGCAGACGTGGTGCTCGATCGCGTCGAGCACGCGCTCGTCGGTCACGCCCCAGGACACGGCGATGGCACGCCCGGCGCGGCCGTGGAGTGCCAACGGGTGCCGGCTCTCGACATGGTTCTCGGGCGGCGCCAGCTGACGCAGCCGGTCCTCGGACAGGTCGCGCGCGACGTCGTGCAGCACCGCCGCCAGCGAGGTCGCGCGCAGCTCGCCGCGCGAGAAGCCGTTGGCGATGCCGATCGTCTCCGCCAGCGAGGCGACCCGCATGACGTGCGCGAAACGCTCGGCGCTGACCAGGGAGCGAACGCGCGCGCAGTACGGCGCGATGCTGGCACGTTGACACGGTCCGATCGCCCTGAACGGCGGCTCGCCGGCGGCGCTGAGGAAGGTGTTGGATGCGTCGCTCATGCGGATCGACGACCGCTCCCGGCCGGTGGCCGGAGGGTACCACGCCGCCAGCGGGCGTCCATATGCGGTCGGTAACACCATCCTGGGCCCGCCGCGCTCGGCTCAGCGTACGGGTCCGTCGTCGGGCCGCTCCTGGCCCCCTTCGCCTGGTGCCTCGTCGTCATCGTCGCCCCCCGGCTCGCCGGTCGCTTCGAAGGCGCTTCCTCCGTCATCGGTCTCGGAGTCCTCCGAGCCGCGCTGCGACGCGAGATAACGTCGTTCCGCCGCGCGCTGCTCGGCCGCCTCGCTGGCGCGCGAGGCCCGCGCATCGGCCTCGGCACCATCATCGTCGAAGTATTCGAACACGGCGCTGGCGATGGTCACGTCGTCGCCGCTCTTCGCTCCGGCCCGGGCGAGCAGTTTGTTCACGCCGAGCGAGGCGAAGTGGTGCTGCAGGTACGCCACCGCGTCGCGGTTGCTGGCGTCGAAGCGCTCCACCACCGTCTCGAGCTCGCGCCCGCGCACGACCCAACCGCCGTCCGTTGCACGCTCCACCCGCACCGGATCGGCCACCACCTGCTGGGGCCGAGCTGGCGTCCGCACCGGGGCCGGCCGTGGCGGCAGCAACTCGAACACGGCCTGCCGGACCTCGTCGAGGCCGCTGCCGGTGAGCACCGAGAGCCGTACCAGCGGCAGGCCGAAGGCGGTCGCCTCGGCTTCGGCCGCGCGCGCCTCGGCCTCCTCGACGAGGTCGATCTTGTTCAGCGCCACCAGCGCCGGACGATCCACGAGCGCCGGGTCGTACGCGCGCAGCTCATGCTGGAGCGCGTCGAGCGTCGCCACCGGATCGTCCGCGGCGTCGAGCAGGTAGACGAGCAGGCGGGTCCGGGCGATGTGGCGCAGGAAGTCGAGCCCGAGGCCGCGACCGAGGTGAGCGTCCTCGATGATGCCGGGGATGTCGGCCATGGTCAGCCGCTCGACGCCGCTCGGGCCGCTGCGCTCGACCGTGCCGAGCTGGGGGTGGAGCGTCGTGAACGGGTAGTCCGCTACCCGCGGCCGGGCGTTCGACAAGGCCGCCAACAGGCTCGACTTGCCGGCGTTGGGGTAACCCACCAGGCCGACGTCGGCGATGGTCCGGAGCTCCAGCCGCAGGCGCCGGCGCTCGCCGCGGGTCCCGGCCTCGGAGAAGCGCGGCGCCTGCCGCCGTGCGCTGGCGAAGGCGGCATTGCCGCGTCCGCCCTGGCCTCCGGCCGCCGCCGGTAGACGCTCCCCGTGCTCGAGCAGTTCCCCGATGGCCTCGCCGCGCTCGAGGTCGAACACCACCGTGCCGACGGGCACCTGCAGCACGAGGTCGGCGCCGGAGGCGCCGGCTCGCTCGCGGCCCTCGCCCGGCTGGCCAGCCTGCGCGCGGTAGGTGCGGTTCTGGCCCAGACTGTCGAGCGAGTGCAGAGCCTCGTTCGCCTCGAGCCAGACGCTGCCGCCGGCTCCTCCGTGGCCACCGTCCGGACCGCCCTTCGGCACGTACTTGAGCCGCAGGAACGACATCGCGCCGTCGCCTCCGCGGCCGCCCTGGACGATGACCTCGATCACGTCACGAAACGGCATGCTGCACCCGCTGAAAGGACCGAAGTGGCCGAAGAGACCGACGCGAAGGCGCGGTCACGGTGAACCGCGACCGCACCTGCTGGAGGCTGCCCTCGGTGAGGCTCCGAGGCGTACCGGTCAGTCCGCAGCGACGTGCTCGCCGACGGACGTCTCGACGCTGATGAAGCGCCCCATGCGACCCTTGTCCTGGAAGCGCACCACGCCGTCGCGCAGCGCGAAGATCGTGAAGTCGCGGCCGAGCCCGGCGTTGCGGCCGGGCTTGAAGCGCGTACCGCGCTGCCGAACCAGGATGTTGCCGGCTGCGACCGTCTCGCCGTCGAAGCGCTTGACGCCCAGACGCTTGGAGTGGCTGTCGCGCCCGTTCTTGGAGCTGCCGACGCCCTTCTTGTGAGCCATGTCGAGTCCCCCCTCTCTCCGGGATCAGGCCCTGATCCCGGTGATCCGCACCTCGGTGTACGGCTGGCGATGGCCGATGTGCCGGCGGTAGTTGGTCTTGGCCTTGTACTTGCGGACGTGGATCTTGTCGCCGCGACCGTGGGTGACGATCTCGGCGGACACGACGGCGCCGGCGACCAGTGGGCTGCCGATGCGAGCCTCGCCACCGCCCAGCATCAACACCGGGAACTCGACGGTGGCTCCGGCGTCCGCCTCGAGTTTCTCGAGGCGGACGACGTCACCCTCCTGGACTCGGTACTGCTTGCCGCCTGACGCGATGATGGCGAACATGGTCCCAACCTCCGGTGCCAGGCGATCGGCAGCTGCCGGGGCCAGGCGAATGACGTGCGCTCTCGTGCGCTGTGTTCTGGTCGCTGAGGTGCGACCCGTTGCGGCATGCCGCAGTGCGCCGCCGGTGAAGCGACGCTCCAGACCAGAGAGAATAGCAGACGCGGGTCTACGTTCGCAAGCGCGCTCGAGCGCCGTAGCAGGGTCACACCCGTGATGGGCCGACGCCCAGGACCCGCTCACGCCGCGCCGGAGAGCGTGACCGTCGCCAGCATCACCAGCCAGAGGATCACCATGAGCGTCATGCTGAGGCTCACGTCGCGGCTCTCGCGCTGGATGCGCGCGCGGGCCATCAGGACCAGCCGTTCGCGCTCGGCATCATCGACCTCGCCGGTCTCGCGCGCCACGCGCCAGCTCGCGTCGAGCACCTGACCGAGCACGGCCGCAGCACGCCGGGCGTCGAGCCAACGCTGGCGCGACCGGCGGCGCAGCGCCGCGAGCGCGCGATCGAGCCCCGACGGCTCGCGCTCGGTGGCCGAGAGGTTCTTGGCGAACGAGCCCAGGGCCCGCTCCAGCCGCGACGGCTCGCGCTCGGGTGCCGACAGGGCCTCGCCGAGCGCGCGGAGGGCGCGCCAGAGCTTGGACTGCCTCGGGCGGCGCTCCGGAACGCCCGAGTACGCGCTCTCCAGGTCGCGCCACCGCTCCCAGAGCCAGGAGCGGGCCTGGTCAGGCGCCTGCTCCTGCGGTGATCCCTCCGATTGCGCGCTCGGGACATTGGCTCGCCGCTCGGTGGTCACGTGGAGCGCGCTCACCAGCCGCTGTCCCCGGCGCATGGCCGCAACCACCGCCCAGTCGAGCGAGAGCCACGCCGGGAAGGGGTGCGTGTACAGCCCAGTGCGGCTGGCGACGAGATGAAACGCCGCCCCGATCAGCAGCGCCAGCAGCGCGGCGCGCAGGTCACCCGGATGGCTGATCGGCGACGAGAGATAGCGCTCCACACCCCCGCTCGGCAGCCGCCAACCTTCGAGCGCGTTGGCGATGAACGGGGCAGCGAGCTGCGGCCTGAGGCCCAGCGCCACGACGAACAGCGCGAGCGGCGCCATGGCCAGGCGCATCAGGAGCGGTGCGTCGCGCGGCGGGCCGCTCCCGTGGGCGTGCGAGGCTGCCGCCGACGGCGGCCGGCCCGCCTCCGTCGCCGGGAGGGGCGAGGCGCTGCGCGAGCGGCCGAGGAACACCGAGACGAACAGCTTGATGAGCGCGGCGGCCGTGCCGACGGTGGTGAGCAGGTAGAGCCGCTCGGCCCAGGCCAAACCGTACCCTCGCCCCGTGGCATGGGCATGCTCGACTGCGTAGTCGAGCGCATGGTGGATCACGCTCTTGCTGACGAACCCGTTGAGCAGGGGCACCCCGACGATGCCGGCGACACCGATGAGGACGAAGACGAAGGTCCACGGCATCGCCCGCGCCAGACCGCCCAGCCGGCGCATGTCGACGGTACCGGTGGCGGCGACCACGGCCCCGATGCCGAGGAACAGGAGCGCCTTGAACAGCCCGTGGTTCACCACGTGGAGCAGGGTGCCGGTCCAGCCGATGGCACCAGCGTCCCCGAGGTAGGTCGCAGCCCCCACGCCGGCGAGGATGAAGCCCATCTGGCTCACGCTGCTGTAAGCGAGCAGCCGCTTGGCGTCGAGTTGCCACAGGGCCATCACCACGCCGATGAGCATCGTGGCGATGCCCCACCACAGCACGACCAGCCCCAGCCCCTCGGCCTGCGTGACGGCCGCGACCAGCTGCTCGGCTTCGCCTCGGTAGAGGATGTCGATCGTTCGGATGATGCCGTACGCCCCGGCTTTGATCATCATGCCGGAGAGCACCGCGCTGGCCGGCGCCGGAGCGCTGCCGTGAGCGTCCGGGAGCCAGCTGTGCAGACCGATCCCGCCAGCTTTGAGCCCGAAGCCGAGCAGGAGGCACAGCGCCGCGAGGTCGCGCGTCCCGGCCTGGCCTTCGGCGATCGCCAGCGGCGCAGCCAGGTCGCCGCCGCCCAAGGCGTACACCAGCAGCACACCGGCGAGCACCGAGAAGCCGCCGAGCACCGTCAGCACGAGGTACTTGAGCCCGGCCGCCTCGGCCGCCTTGGTGCCGGTGTGGATCACGAACAGGTAGGCGATCAGGCCCAGCCACTCGAAGCCCAGATAGAGCGTCACCAAGTCGCC
>SKMG01000298.1 GCA_007121175.1 Trueperaceae bacterium
ACGCCTTTGGAGCGGGCCGTGCGCACGTAGTCCGCTGCGGCCTCTTGCAGCAGCCGGGCCCGCGCCAACCTGGCGATCTGTGCGGCGCGGGGTATGGCCAGCGTCACGGCCGGCAGCAGGAGGTGCCAGAGGCGCACGCCCACGCCGCCCTCGACCGGGTAGCCGATCACCGGGAAGGCGCCTAGGTGAACGGCGAACAGCAGGATCAGCACGAAGCCGAACCAGAACTCGGGCAGCGCCAGCCCGAAGGTCGTGAAGCCGAGCGCAGCGCCGTCGACCGTGCTGCCCTTCCGGCTGCCCGCCAGCAGCCCTACGGTGAGCCCGACCACGAGCGCCAGGCTGAAGGCGACTGCGGCTAAGGCCACCGTCACCGGCAGGCGTGCGCGCAGCACCTCCGTCACGGGCCGGCCTTCGCGGATCGACGAGCCCAACTCACCCTGAAGCAGCTCGGCCCAATAGCCGAGGTACTGCGCCGCGAGTGGCCGGTCGAGTCCGAGCTCGCGCCTGAGCGCCTCCACCTGGGCCTGCTCGGCATCGAGACCGGCGAGAATGGCGGCGGCGTCACCCGGCAGCGCCCGCATGGCGACGAACACCAGCGACAGCACCACGACGAGGGTGATGACCACGCTGAGCGCCGACGTGAGTGCGAGTCGCAGCATGAGACTCGGGACCAGCCTACGATGCGGAGGCGCGCCGCGACCGTCCCCGCGTCGGCGGAGCTCACGCTCTGTCGGAGCTCACGCTCTGGCGGTGCTCACGCTCGGGCGGCGCTCACGCTCCGGCGGCAGGCAGCCGCGTCAGTCGACGGTGACACCGCGCAGGTCGAAGGTGTCGAGCAGCGGCGTGATCCAGAAGCCGTCGACGCCGGCCGCGCGCGCGAAGGTCGTGAAGGGCGTGCCGAGGTAGATGAAGGGGGCCTCGACGTGGAGCCGCTCGAGCGCCTCGGCGTAGAGGGCGCGGCGCGCCTCCGCGTCGGCGATCACCGCCGCCCGGTCGATCAGCGCGGCGACCTCGGGCGAGTCGAAGCCGCTGTAGGTCCGGTCCGGATGGCCATAGCCGTTCAGCCGCCCGCTGGCGTCGAGCTTGCCGGTATGGCCGATGATGGTCAGGTCGAAGTCGTGTGGGCCTCGGAAGACCTGGCCGAGCCACACGCCCCACTCGACGATGCGTATCTCGCCCACGATGCCTACCCCACGCAGGTAGTCCTGGATCATCTGCCCAGCCACGATGTGTTCGTCGTAGGGCTGCGGCAGTGCCATGTCCAGTCGCCAGCCGGCGGGTACTCCGGCCGCACGCAGCAGCTCCAGCGCTCCCTCGGGGTCGTGAGGATAGGGCTCGATGGTCTCGGGGACCCAGTGGCTGCCGGCCTCCATGAAGGTGCCGATGGTGAAGCCGCCGCCGTAGGCGACCTCCATGATCGTGTCGGCGTCCACTGCCAGGTTCAGCGCCTGGCGCACCCGCGCGTCGTCGAGATACGGCCGACGGTTGTTGAGCGTCGCCACCAGCGCCAGGCCGGAGGGACCTTGCTCGAGCTCGAAGCGAGGGTCGGCCTCGACCGCCGGCCAGTCGACGGCGGCGACGTCGATGCCAACCTGGAACTCGCCGCTGCGCAGACCCTGCCACTGCACGGCGCTGTCCGGGACGAAGCGGATCACCACCTCGTCGACCTCCGGGCGCCCCCGTGCGAGGACCCCGTGGTAGTAGTCGTCGTTGGCGACGAGGCGCACGAAGCTGTCGCGAACCCACTCACTGAAGACGAACGGGCCGGTGCCGACGGGCTGGTTCGCGAAGTCGTGGCCGGCCTCGATCAACGCCGCCGGCACGATCGCGCCCCAGCCGCTCGCGAGCGAGTCCAGCAGCGCGGGGGCCGGCCGCGAGAGCCTGAGGACGAGCGTGACGTCGTCCGGCGTCTCGATGGCTTCGATCACGACGAACTCGTCGGCCTTCGGGGAGGCGTCGGCTTGGAGGCGCTCGAGGGAGGCCGCGGCATCGGCCGAGGTGACCACGCTACCGTCGTGGAAGCGGACGCCCTGGCGCAGGGTGAAGCGCAGCGTGAGCGCATCGTCGGACAGCGCCCACGACTCGGCCAGCGCGCCGACGATGATGCCATCGGCGTCGGGCTCGACCAGCGTGTCGTAGAGCGACTTGGTCGTCTGGAAGGCCGATGTGGCGGACGTCCTGTGAGGGTCGAGGGTGTCGGGCTGCGCCGCGGTGGCGATGGTGAGGGTACGCGCGCAGACGCTGCCGAGGAGCGCGACCAGCGTGATGAGCGCGGTGATGAGGTGGCGGTGTGTGGTTCCGGGCATGCATCCCTCCGACCGAGCTGGTCTGCTCCGAGCCTAGCGTCGCGGTGTCAGCCTACCGTCGGGGTGATCGCTGCATCGCTGCACCGAGGCGCGCGCCGCGGGTACCCAGGGCAGCCGCGGTAGAGGAGACCACGGTACGTGGGCGTGCGCCTCGCGGCGGTCGTGCGTATGCGCCGATGCGGCAGGTCGAGGCTGCCCCAGAGCTCGTTGCGGTGGGGTCGTGTGACGGTTCCGAAAGCAACGGTCGTCTAGCTTGTCGCATGGCACGCGCTCTCCCTTGGGTCGTCACGCTCGCGCTGGCCTCGTTCGTGGCGGCCACGCAGCTCGGCGTCGGGCCGACCGGCGCGCTGAGCGGGGCGGCCGCCGGGGTCCTGGTGATCGTCGCGGCCTGCGGCGTCAGCATCGCCTGGGGGATCCGCGGCGCCCCGGCGGCGAGCCTGGCCGCCGTCGCGCTGGTGGGCGGCGTACCGGTGACGCGCGACGCGCTGATCGCGCTGCTCGCGGACCCACAGACGCTGAGCATGACCCTCGGCAGCCTCACGCTGCCGCTGTTCGTCGGCACGGTCGTTTCGCTCAGGCGTCAGGTCGGCATCCATCGCGATGCGGCCGGCCGAGCGCAGTACGACGTGCTGACCGGCCTGCTCAACCGCGTGGCGCTCGAGGCGCGGCTGGCGACCTGGATCGCGCAATCGCGTCAGGAGCAGACCAAGGCGCTGTTTGCGGTGCTGTTCATCGACCTCGACCGCTTCAAGGTGGTCAACGACACCTACGGGCACGAGATCGGCGATCGGCTGCTGTGCGCCATCGCTGCGCTGATCCGCCAGCACGTGCGCGAGGGCGACTTGGTGGCCCGCCTGGGCGGCGACGAGTTCGTGGTCGCCCTCCCTGGGCTGCGTGACCGCCAGGCCGCCGCCGCCATCGCCACCAAGCTGGTGTCGCTGCTGTCAGCGCCGATCGAGCTGTTCGGCAAGGTCGTAAGCGTGTCCGCCTCGATCGGCATCGCCGTCTACCCGCACGATGGCGAGGACGTCAGCTCGCTGCTGACCAGCGCCGACAGCGCGATGTACGCGGTGAAGTCCCGCGGCAAGAACTCGTTCGTCTTCTCCGACGTGCGCCTACGCGGCGAGCAGGCGCGCCGCATCGAGTTGGAGCGTCGGTTGCGCTTGGCCGTCAACGATCACCGGCTGCACGTCGCCTACCAGCCGCAGGTCGACCTCACCAGCCGTCGCGTCGTCGCCTTCGAGGCGCTGCTGCGCTGGGATGACGAAGAGCTCGGCAAGGTTTCGCCGGCCGAGTTCGTCCCCATCGCCGAGGAGGCGGGGCTGATCGTGCCGGTGGGTCTGTGGCTGCTCCGCGAGGCGTGCTTCCAAGCGCGGATGTGGGACATGTCGGACGCCGGTCCCATCGGCGTGTCGGTCAACGTCTCGACGCTGCAGTTCCGCCAGCGCGACTTCGTGGAGCAGGTGGAGGCGGCGCTGAGCGACAGCCGGCTCGGGGCCGAACGGCTCGAGGTGGAGGTGACCGAGAGCGTGCTCATCGATGAGTTCGAGGTCGCCGTGCGCGCCCTGCGCCGGTTGCACCGGCTCGGGGTGGGCGCAGCCCTCGACGACTTCGGAACCGGCTACTCGTCGCTCGCCTACTTGCAGCGGCTGCCGATAGCTTCGCTGAAGATCGACCGCAGCTTCGTCTCGGGTCTCGGCTCGAGCATGAACGGCCATGCCGGGGCGGTTCCCATCGTCGACGCCATCGCGGCGATGGGACGCGCCCTAGGCAAGACGGTCGTCGCCGAGGGCGTGGAGACGCCCGCCCAGGCTCGGTACTTGTCGCGGATCGGCGTCGTGCGCGCCCAGGGTTACCACTTCGGCAAGCCGCTGCCCGCCGCCGACGCCACGCGCCTGGTCGAGCGGCAGGCCCAGGCGTCGCGCACCGCCGCCCGCGTCGCTGCGCCGCCGCGGCTGCCGAGCCGTGGTTACGACTCCGTCCCGCAACCACATGCCGGGCACGTCGAGCTGCTGCTCGACTGACGCCGACCGGCCTGGTCGGGCGCGCCCGCGGCCGGCTGCTAGACTGGCCGTTGGTCGCGCGCGACGGGGGGCACATGCTCCCCGGACGCACTGCGACGAGAGGAGGCCCTACCATGACGACCCGTGCTGACGTCGGGCTGATCGGCCTGGCGGTGATGGGGCAGAACCTGGTCCTCAACATGGCCGACAACGGCTTCACGGTGGCGGTGTACAACCGCACGACCTCGACCATGGAGGAGTTCGTCAGCGGTCGCGGGCAGAACGAGCGGATCATTGGCGCCGCGCGCCTCGAGGAGTTCGTCGAGCTGCTCGAGAAGCCGCGGCGGGTGGTGCTCATGGTGCAGGCCGGCCGGCCGGTCGACGCGGTGATCGAGGCGCTCACGCCACTGCTCGACCAGGGCGACGTGATCGTCGACGGCGGCAACTCCAACTACGAAGACACGGTGCGGCGCGAGGCTGCTCTGCAGGAGCAGGGCCTGCGCTTCCTCGGGACTGGGATCTCCGGCGGTGAAGAAGGGGCCCGCTTCGGCCCCTCGATCATGCCGGGCGGGGAGTACGAGGCCTGGCAGCGCCTTCAGGACGTGTTCGAGGCGGTCGCGGCCAAAGTCGACGGAGAGCCGTGCGTCGCTTGGATGGGCGAGTCCGGATCCGGCCACTACGTGAAGATGATCCACAACGGCATCGAGTACGGCGACATGCAGCTGATCGCAGAGGCCTACCAGCTGTTGCGCGAAGGCCTGGGGCTCGAGCCGGAGCAGCTCAAGGAGGTCTTCGGCCACTGGAACCAGGGCGTCCTGGACAGCTACCTGATCGAGATCACCCGCGATATCCTCGGCACATACGACGAGGACGGCAACCTGGTGCTCGATCTCATCTTGGACCGTGCCGGCCAGAAGGGTACCGGTCGCTGGACCGCGGTCGGCGCCCTCGAAGCCGGACAGCCCGTGACGCTGATCACCG
>SKMG01000187.1 GCA_007121175.1 Trueperaceae bacterium
GGCATCGGTGATGCGGCACTGCGATACGGCGCCTACCTCCGAGGTACCTTCGCCATCGCGAAGGCGCCAGGTGCGTGCAGGTACCGTGTAAGGGGGTGCACATGGCGACGAACCTCGAGATCGATCCCGAGCTTCTCGAGCGCGCGCTCGAACTCAGCGGCGAGCGCACCAAGGAGGCCGCCGTCACGAAGGCGCTGCAAGAGTTCATCGCTCGCCGCGAGCAGCATCGGCTGGCCGAGCTGATGGGAAAGCTCGAGTGGGATGACTCGTTCGACTACAAGGCGGAGCGCTCCCGTTCGTGACGCTCCTCGTCGACACGAGCGTCTGGTCGCTCGCGTTGCGTCGTGATGTCTGCCCGACCGTACCCGAAGTCGACGCCCTGTGAGACGCACTGCTCGGAGGCAGCACTGTCGTCACGACCGGGCTCGTGCTGCAGGAGCTCCTTCAGGGCTTTTCAAGACCGACCGCCAGGACGCCGATCATCGCTCGCCCCCTGCTGCAACCGGATCGTGACGATCACGTCGCGGCGGCCGACCCTCGGAACACATGCCGCCGGGCTGGCGTACAGCTCGGCACCATCGACGCGCTCCTCGCCCGCCTGTGCATCGCCACCGTGGCGTCGGCGCCGCGGCCGGCCAGCAGAAGCCGTGAATGTGCTGACGCCACGGTGACACCACGCAGAGTGAAGCGGCCCCGTGGCTGCGGGACCGCCTCGACTTCATAGCCGTGCAGAACGGCTTTTCTTCTGGCGCGCCCGAGAGGATTCGAACCCCTGGCCTTCTGATCCGTAGTCAGACGCTCTATCCAACTGAGCTACGGGCGCACGTTGTGTCCGACCGCGTGGGTCGGTTGGCGGAGAGGGAGGGATTCGAACCCTCGATGCAGGTTATGCCCACATACTCCCTTAGCAGGGGAGCGCCTTCAGCCGCTCGGCCACCTCTCCGTGGCGCTTCCCGCGCGGCGCTCGAACCGTTTGGCGGAGGGTGAGGGATTCGAACCCCCGGACGGCTCGCGCCGTCAACGGTTTTCAAGACCGCCGCTTTCAACCACTCAGCCAACCCTCCGGTCAGCAGCGCGGCACACGCCACCGGCAGGCGTGCGGTCAGCGCCACGGAGTATAGCCGTGCGGCGAGCGCGGTGTCAACGCGAGAAAAACGTTCTGCAGCGGCCTGGCAGCGCCGTCGCCGGCGACCGAGCCGGGCGTTACGAGCGTTCGAGACCGGCCTGCTGGACGCCGCTCGGGCCATCTCAGCCAGGGGTCTGGCGGTGTCGACAGCCGGGCTGGGGGCGCTCGGGCGCGCGCGGGTCGCGCCCGGTCAGTCGCCTCGCCAGACCACCTCGAAGCGCTCGCAGGCGACCTCGAGGGCCGGGTCGAAGGCGTAGCCGAGCCGCTCGCCCTCACGCCTGAAGACCTGCGCATGGGCCTCGCGCCAGTAGGCGAGGCTGCGGTCGCCCTCGCCTTCGGCGGCGGCGAACTCCGCGCCCACCTCGTCGAAGCGGCACACCACGAGGTCGACGGTGCGGATCACGCACACCGGGGTGCCGTCGCCGCGAAGCACCACACTCAGGTCGCCGCGCTTCGGGAGCGGCATGCCGACGGCGTGGAAGGCCGGCAGCGCCGCGGTGGTGGCGGTCTTGGTCCCGGCCAGCACCAGCTGCGCGAGCTCGTCGGCGAGCGCGCGGTGGTCACCGAACGCGAACACGTCCGCTGGATCGCTGCCCTTCAGATCGGGATGGTGCGCCACGAAGCGCAGCCAAAAGCCTTCCCAGTCACTCCGGTCCGGCTCGACCAGCGGCTCTCGCAGCTCGTGGGAGCGCTCGAAGGAGCGCTCGTCGGGCAGCTCGTCAGGTGGCGAGTCGCTCATCGCAGTACCTCCAAGACCACGGCCGGCGGCGTCAGGGCGTCACCGATGTCGGCGGCGCCTCGGAGCGCCTCGAGGGCGGCCTCGAGCCCGCGACCGCCGCGATGGTGCAGCGTCGCCAGCCGCTCCCCGGCACGCACCTCATCGCCGACTCGTGCGTGCATCACCGCTCCGACGCCGAGATCGATCGAGGCGCCCTTGTGGGTGCGGCCGCCGCCGAGGCGCGACACTGCGATGCCGAGCCGCTCCGCGTCGACGCGCCTCACCGTGCCGCTGGCCGCTGCCTCCCAAGCCGCCTCTTCCGGCGCGATCGAGAGTGCGTCGAGAACCGACACGTCTCCGCCCTGCGCCGCGACCCAGCGCTCGAAACGCTCGAGCGCGCGCCCGTCGTCGAGCGCGGCTTCGACCTCGGAGCGCGACGACCGCAGCCCGGCGGCCGCGAGCAGCTCCTCGGCGAGCACGGTGACGAGCTCGCGCAGCGGGCCGCGCGCCTCGCCGCGCAGCACTGAGAGCGCCTCGCGCACCTCCAGCGCATGCCCGATGGCCCGACCGAGCGGCTCGTCCATGCGCGACAGTACCGCCCGCACCGTGAGCCCAGCGTGCCGGCCCGTGTGCACCATCGCGAGCGCCAAGGCCCGGGCGTCGGAGAGCGACTTCATGAACGCGCCGCTGCCGGCTTTCACGTCGAGCACCAGGTGCTTCGCGCCGCCCGCGAGCTTCTTGCTCATGATGCTGCTCGCGATCAGCGGCAGCGACTCGACGGTGCCGGTCGCGTCGCGCAGCGCGTAGAGCAGGCCGTCGGCTGGGGCGAGCTCGGCGCTCTGGCCCGCCACGACGACGCCGACCTCAGCGGCCTGGCGCAGGAAGGCCGTCCGGTCGAGCGTGGCGCTGAAGCCCGGTATGCTCTCGAGCTTGTCGATGGTGCCGCCGCTGTGCCCGAGGCCGCGGCCGGAGAGCTTGGCTACGGTGGCGCCCTGCGCCGCGAGCAGCGGCGCCAGCACCAGCGTCGTGGTGTCGCCCACGCCGCCGGTGGAGTGCTTGTCGACCGGATGGGGGAGGCTCGAGAGGTCGAGGCGCTCGCCGGAGTCCGCGAGCACCTGCGTCAACTCGGCCGTCTCGGCCTCGCTCATGCCGCGCCATAGCACCGCCATGAGCCAGGCGGCGACCTGGTAGTCGGGGACCTCGCCGCGCTGGTACCCCAGGATGAAGGCCTCCAGGACGTCGCGCGGGTGCGCCTCGCCGCGGCGTTTCGCGAGGATCACGTCGACCGGGTTGGGGCTCGTCTGGCTCGGCATGGCCTCATGCTACGCGGCGCGCAGGCGGGGCTCGCGGTCGCAGGCGCGCCCACGGCCGCGGGCCTCGAGTCAGCCCAGCGCCCGCGCCGCCGCGCGCGCCTCGCCGGCCTCGTCCCACGGCAGCGTCTCACGCCCTCGCTCGAGCGTGCGCTCGTGCCCCTTGCCGCACAGCAGCACGACGTCGTCGGGTCCGGCGAGCGACAGCGCGAAGGCGATCGCCTCGCGCCGGTCGGGCACCAGATGGAAGCGCTCGCCCTCGCTCGCGCCGGCGGCCGCGGCGCCCGCGGCCATCGCTTCCAGGATGGCGACGAGGTCCTCGCTGCGGTGGTCCTCCTCGGTGAACACCGCGAGCTCCGCGCCCGTGACCGCGACGCGGCCCAGCGGTTCGCGCTTGCCGGGATCGCGCTCGCCGGCGGCGCCGATCAGCACGATGCGCCGGCCGCCGGGACGGGGCGTCACCGCCGCCAGCGCCTTCTGGAGCGCCGGCGCGGTGTGCGCGAAGTCGACGATCACGGTCGTCGGCCTCGTCGCCACCACCTGCATCCGGCCGGGCACGCCGCGGAAGCGAGCGAGGCGGGCCGTCAGCAGTTCCCACCCCAGGCCGCTGCCGAGCTGCGCCGCGCCCAAGGCGACCAGCGCGTTGCCGAGGTTGAAGCGCCCGGGCATGCCCAAGCGGCAGGGGTGGCGCTCGCCGTCGGCGAGCAGCTCGAAGCGGAGTTCCGCAGGGCCTTCCTGCACGGCTTCAGCACGCACGTCGGCCGCCGGGTGCTCGCCGACGGTGGTCACCCGGTTCGCTACCTCGGCGAAGCCCTCCCAGTATGGGTCGTCGCGGTTCAGCACGCTGACCGCAGCGCGGCGCAGCAGCGTGCGCTTGGCCTCGCGATAGGCCTCGAGGGTGCCGTGGAAGTCGAGGTGCTCGGGGCTGAAGCTGGTGAGCGCCGCGACGTCGTAGTGAACGTGCTCGAGGCGCTGCAGGGCGAAACCGTGCGAGCTCGACTCCACCACCGCGAAGCGGGCGCCGGCCGCCGCCGCGCGCGCCAGCAGGCCGTGCACCTGCGGCGCTTCGGGCGTCGTGAAGTGGCCCGGGAAGGAGATCAACCGGCGCCCGACGCGCGACGCCACCGTGCTCACCAGCGCCGCTTGCGGCGCGCCCGAAGGCCCCTGCAGCAGATGATGGAGCAGCGTGGCGGTGGTGGTCTTGCCGTCGGTGCCGGTGACGCCCAGCGTGCGCAGCGCACGCGAGGGATGCCCGAAGAAGGTGGCCGAGAGGGCCGAGGTCGCCCAGCGGTCGTCGCCGACGCGCACGTACGGCACGCCCGGCCACGGGTAGGGCTGCAGGTCGCCGCGCGCGCCGACGACGCACACCGCGCCGGCGGCAACCGCCCGCTCGGCGAAGGCGTGACCGTCGACGACGCGCCCGATGCGCGCGACGAAGACGCTGCCGCGCCGGACGTCGTCGAGCGCCTGCGCGACGCTGTGCACGCGTACCTCGGGCAGATCGCCGCGCTCGACGCCGAGCGCCTCGCGCAGCAGTTCACGCAGGCGCCAGCGCGGCGCGCTCCACCTGCTGGCGCCCGGCTCGGGCGCGCTCACCGCACCACCGGCGCGGGCAGTCCGCTGCGTTCGAGCAGGTCGAAGACCGCCTCGCGATCGCTCTGGCGCTGGACCACGTCGAAGCGATCGGCGTCCACCACCACGAGCGGCGCGGCGTCGAAGGCCTCGGCCCAGCGCGCGTAGAGTCCGCCGATCCGCAGCAGATAGGCGTCGGGGACGTCTCGTTCAAAGGCGCGGCCGCGCATGGCGATGTGGCGCTTGACGGTGCCTAGGCTGGCGTGCACGTAGACCATCAGGTCCGGCACGCGCAGCGCGCGCCGCACCGCGCGGTAGGTGCGGCTGTACACCTCGAAGTCGCGCGCGTCGATCATGCCGTCCTCGAACAGGGCGCGGGCGAAGACGTTCGCGTCTTCGTCGACCGTCCGGTCCTGGATGATGCGCTGCCCCGGGTTCACCTCGCCGAGGTGCTGCTCGAGCCGCGTGGCCAGGAAGAACATCTGCGAGTGGAAGGCCCAGCGCCGCATGTCGGCGTAGAAGTCCGCCAGATAGGGGTTCTCGTCCACTGCCTCGAAGACCGGCCGCAGGTGGTAGCGATCGGCGAGGAGGCGTGTGAGGGTCGACTTTCCGGCGCCGATGGTGCCAGCGACCGCGACGTACATCGAGCGTGACCATACCAGGACCGAGCTGTCGCAGGGCTTGTGCTAGTATCGCGGCGTTGATGGATACCGAACCGCCGAGTCGATCTCGACGGCGCCTCTCCTGGTCCGTGCTCTTCCTGATCCCTGCGATCGCGACGCTGAGCTTCCTGGCTTTCGCCCAAGCGGCCCCCGAGCAAGGAGTTGGGGCGTGGCAGGTCGTGCTGCTGCTCGCGCTGCTGCTGCTCTCTGGCGCGATGTCGGGCTCCGAGACGGCCCTCACCGCGCTAGGTGAGTGGAAGATCCACCAGCTGCGCGAGGAAGGCAACGACCCGCACGGCCTCTTCGGCTTGCTGGGGCGCCAGCCGACCCGCTTCATCACCACCTTGCTGATCGGCAACAACCTGGTGAACATCGCCGCCACCGCTCTCGTGACCCAGATGAGCATCCAGCTATCGCGCCAGGGCGGCTTCAGCGAAGCCGCCGCCGTCGCCTACGCCACGGTGGTGATGACGCTCCTGGTGCTGGTGCTCGGGGAGATCACCCCGAAGTCGATCGCGGTGCACAACCCGGTCGCCTTCTCGCGCGTCGCCATACGCCCGGTGTACGCCCTGTCGGTGGTGCTCTACCCGATCGGTCGGGCGTTCGCCTGGTTCACCGCCCACCTGCTGCGCGCCCTACGGCTCGAGAGCAGCAACGACCCGCTGATCACCGAGAACGAGCTGCGCCTGATGCTGCGCAGCGCCGAGGAGCACGGCGTGATCGAGGCGACCGAGGAGGAGATGATCCGGGGCGTCATCGACCTCGAGGAGACGATGGTGCGTGAGGTGATGACGCCGCGGGTGGACGTCGTGTCGATCTCCGAGGACGCGTCACTCGAGCAGCTGCTGGAGTTGGTCACAGAGCACGGCTTCAGCCGCCTGCCGGTGTTCCGCGACAACATCGACGACGTCCGTGGCATCGCCTACGCGCGCGACCTGCTGCCCTTCCTCGGCAAGCAGGAGGCGCTCGGGACCGCGCGCGTGGGCGACCTGATGCAGCCGGCCCAGTACGTGCCCGAGACGCTGTCGATCCTGAACATGATGCGCGACATGCGCATCCGCAAGAACCACATGGCGATCGTGGTCGACGAGTTCGGCGGCACCGCCGGTGTGGTGACGCTCGAGGACATCATCGAGGAGATCACCGGCGAGATCTACGACGAGACCGACGAGGACGAGGAGGCGGACTTCGTCGAGCTCGAAGACGGCGCCACCAGGGTCCGCGCGGCGGTCCACCTCGACGAGGTCGAGCAGCGCTTCCACCTGAGCTTCCCGGACGAGGGCGACTTCGACACCTTGGCGGGCTTCCTCGTCTCCGAGTTCGATCGCATCCCGCACGCGGGCGAGGCGCTCGAGCACGAGGGCGTGCGCTTCACCGTCGAGGAGGCCGACGAGCGGCGCGTGCTCACCGTCCGGGCCGACGTGCTGCTGCGACCCGGCGAAGCCGTCGAGGAACCGGCCCCCAACGGTCATCCCAACGGCTAGCTCAGGCGGCGCGCTCGCGCGCCTCTCCCCCCACGTACTCGCGGGCGAGGCGCGGCGCGCTGAGGTGCGTGAGCAGCTCGTACGACACGGTGCCGAGCCGCGCAGCTAAGTCCGCGATGGAGGGACCGTCGGGGCCGAGGAAGGTCACCGCGTCGCCGACCGTGACCGAGTCGGCGAGTGACCCGACGTCGAGCATCAGTTGGTCCATGCACACGCGCCCGACGACGTTCACGCGCTGGCCGTGCACCAGCGCATGCGCCCGGTTACCGGCGGCGCGCGGGTAGCCGTCGGCGTAGCCGAGCTGCACGGTGGCGATGACGGTGTCGCGCGGCGCCCGGTAGGTGGCGCCGTAGCTGACCGGCGAGCCGCGCACTGCGCGCTTCACGAAGATCACCGGCGCTTGCAAGGTGGCGACGGGGCGCAGGGCGGGGATGCCGGGCGGCATCAGCGCCTCGGCGGCTGGGTTGGCGTGATGGCCGTAGAGCGCCAGCCCTGGCCGCACCATGTCGTAGTGCGCCCGCGGCAGCCACAAGCAGGCCGCCGAGTTGGCCGCGTGAGCGCTGCGAATCTCCACCCCAGCGGCGCGCACCGCTGCTAGGGCTGCCTCGAAGCGGTCCAGCTGCCGCGCGGTGAAGCCGTCGGCGAGGCTCACGTCGGGCTCGTCGGCCCGAGCGAGGTGCGTCCACAGCGCCTCGAGCCGCGCGTGCCGCGAACGCTCGACGGCCGTGACGAGCGCCAGCGCCTCCTCGGGGGGACCGCCGAGCCGCCCCATGCCGCTGTCGAGCTTGACGTGCACGCGCGCTGGCGCCGCCGGTGCGGCGGCCTCGATCGCAGCGAGGTCCGACCGGTCGGCGACGGTCAGCTCGACCCGGGCGTCGACCAGTTCGGCGAGGTGCTGGCGCAGCGGGGTGAACAGCAGGATCGGCCGCGTCACGCCGCAGGCCCGTAGCGCGAGAGCCTCGGCGGCGGTAGCCACCCCGAACGCGTCGGCGCCCGCCCGCTCCAGAGCCGGCGCCAGCACAGACGCGCCGTGACCGTAGGCGTCGGCCTTCAGCGCCGCCAGCAGGCGCACGCCAGGCTGCAGTCGCGCGCGCAGTACGCCGAGGTTGTGGCGCAGCGCCGCCAGGTCCACCGTGACCGTCGGTCCCTCCATCACTCCTCCGCTCGCTGCCGGGCGAGCCGCCACCAGTCCCACAGCGCCAGGCCGAGCGCCAGCGCGATCAGCACTTGTACCACCGTCAGCACGTCCTGCAGCGCGGCCACCTGCGCGCTGCCGGGCATGCGGGTGGCGTCACTTCCGACCGGCGCGCCGGCGCGCGCGACCGCACGAGTCGCCCAGACGCTGGCCAGCACGGCGGTGCCGAGCACCTGCCCGAAGTTGCGCGACAGCGCCAGCAGCCCGCCGGCGGTGCCCGAGCTCGTCCGCTTCACCGCCCCCATGATGGCGCTGTTGTTCGGCGTCTGGAAGGTGCCCATGCCGAGGCCGACCGGCAGGAAGCTCAGCAGGTAGACCGGCACGGTCGTGCCCTCGTCGAGGTTGCCGACGAGCAGGTAGCCGATCAGCACGCTGAGTAAGCCGACGACTGTCACAGGCCGTTCGCCGTAGCGGTCCGAGGCCCAGCCAGCGACCGGCGCAGCCACCACCAGCACCATCGGTATCACCGCCATCAGCAGGCCGACCTCGCGCTGGCTGTAGCCGAGCACGCCCTCGAGGTAGAACGGCATCAGCAGGATCACCCCGGAGATCGACACGAAGGTGCACAGTCCCGTCACCAGCCCGATCGACAGCGCCCGCGAGCGGAACAGCCGCAGGTCGACCACCGGCTCCCGCGCCCGCCGCTCGACCGCCACGAAGGCGAGCGCCAGCACGGCCGCCGTAGCGAACAGCGCCAGCACTGCAGGGGCGTCGAAGCCGCGCGCCTGACCGGTGGTCAGCCCCAGCGACAGGGCCGTGAGCGACGCGGCCACCGTGACCGCGCCGGCAACGTCGAAGCCGCGCCGCGCCGGCTGCGCCGCGTGCGGCACCACCCGGTACGCGAGGTACCAACCGGCCGCCACCACCAGCACGCCGCCGCCGAAGACGGCCCTCCACGACAGCGCGTCCGCGATCAGACCGCCGAGGCTCGGGCCCAGCACCACGCCGACCGACATCACCGCGCCGTTGACGCCGAGCGCCCGGCCGCGTTCGGCGGCGGGGAAGACGTCGGTCACCAGGGCCAGGCCCTGCGACGCCAGCACCGCGCCGCCCATGCCCTGGACCGCGCGGAAGGCGATCAGCGCCTCGATCGAGGGAGCGAGCGCGCACAGCGCCGAGCCGACGCCGAAGAGCACGAACCCCGTCAGGTACACCCGGCGCTTGCCCAACAGGTCGCTGAGGCGGCCGATCGCGGGGAGCAGCGCGATCGACGCCAGCACGTACGACAGCACCACCCACTGCACGGTCGCAAAGGGTGCGTCGAGCGCCTCCGCCAGCCCCGGTAGCACCACGTTCACGCCGGTGGCCATCACGCTCGCTGCGAAAGCGCCGAGCGCGGCGGCCGCGAGCACCAGGCGTCGGCGCCGCAGGCTCGGAAGGTCGTCGACGACCTGCATCTGCGTGCATCACACCACACCCGCACCTCCGGCCATCTCGGACCGCGCCCGGCGCGTGGGCGCGCGGCTAGACTGAGGGCGTGGCCACGCTGCACGAGCTTCGCGACCGGCTGCGTCGGCCGCTGGAGCGCGAGCTCGCGACCGGTTGCCAGGACGACGTCGTGCTCGGCGGGCTCGAACGCATGCTGGCGGCTCTCGGGAGGCCCATCGACGACGTCGCGGCGCTGCTCACCGGCTACGGGAGCTGGACGCCGGAGCAACGGCGGCGTGCGGTGGAGGTAGCGCTGCGTCGCCTCGAGCCCTCGGAGGGTCGCGGCGACACCGCCGCGCCGACCCGAGAGTCCCGCGGGCCTGCTCCGCGTCCCGCCGCGTCGCCCGAACGCCCGGTGCGGCGCGACGGCGTGCCGGCGCCCGGTGGGCAGCCGGGTCCCGACGCACTGCTCGATGCGTCGCTCGAGGGGCGCGCCTTCGATCTCGGCAAGCACGCTCCGCGCAAGCTCGCTGAGCTCGGTTTGCGGAGCTACCGTGACCTGCTCGAGCACGTGCCGCGACGCTGGGAGGACAGACGCGCGCTGCCGAGCTTCGCCGCCGCCGCCGAGCTGGATCAGGCGACCGTGTCCGGCACCTTGCTGGGCCGCAAGGCGCTGCCGACCCGCCGCGGTCTGCACGTGCTGCGCGGGGTGCTCGAGGACGGTTCGGGCGACCGCCTCACGGCGGTGTGGTTCAACCAGCCGTGGCTCGAGCGGCAGCTGTTCCCCGGTCTGCGTCTGGTGGTGACCGGGCGCGTCAAGCGCCGCGGCCGGCAGCTCGAGCTGGTCGTGAGCAGCTTCGAGGTCGACGAAGAGGGGCCGACGCTCTCGACCGGCCGCATCGTCGCCGTCTACCCGACGACGCAGGGCACCAGCCAGGGCTATCTGCGGAGCACCGTCGACAAGCTGCTGCGGGCCCTGCCGCCGCTGCCGGACCCGCTGCCGCAGCGGCTGCGGCACGAGCTCGGCCTGGTGCCGTTCGATCGCGCTTGGCGCGACTTGCACCAGCCGCCCGACGAGGCGGCCTTGCAGGCGGCGCGCGCTCGTTTGACCTTCGAGGAGTACCTGCTGCTCGAGCTGCGGGTGATGCTGCAGCGCGATCCGAGCTTGGCCGGCCGGCGGCTCTCGGCCGGGCCGGAGCCGCTCGCGGAGTTCCGGTCGGCGCTGCCGTTCGCCCTCACCGGCGCGCAGGAGCGCGCGCTGGCCGAGATCCTGGCCGACATGGCCGCACCGCGGCAGATGGCGCGGCTGCTGCAAGGCGACGTCGGCTCCGGCAAGACGGCGGTGGCCGCCGCCGCGGTCTGGGTGGCCACCCGCGCCGGCGCCCAGGCTGCGGTGATGGCGCCGACCGAGATCCTGTCGCAGCAGCACTACCTCAATCTGACGCGACTGCTGTGGCCGCTCGGGCTGCGCATCGACCTACTGACGGGAACGGTCACGGGGCGCGACCGTGAGGCCGTGTTGGCGCGCGTCAGCAGCGGCCAGACCGAACTGCTGGTCGGCACCCACGCGCTGATCCAGGAGGGTGTGGCGTTCTTCGACCTGGGCCTGGCGGTGATCGACGAGGAGCACCGCTTCGGTGTCGAGCAGCGGCGGCGCCTGCTCGCGAGCCGCCCGGACGTGCTGGTGATGAGCGCCACGCCGATCCCGCGCTCGCTGGCGCTGACGCTCTACGGCGACCTCGATCTCAGCGTCATCGACGAGCTGCCGCCCGGTCGGCGCCCAGTGACGACCGTGCTGCGGCGCGCGGGTGACCGCCAGGCGGTGTACCGCGAGCTGCTCGCCGACCTGCGCGGAGGTCAGCAAGCCTACGTCGTCGCGCCGCTGATCGAGGACAGCGAGGCGCTCGACGAGATCAGCTCTGCCACCCGCCTCGCTGATGACCTGCGGGCGCTGTGGCCCGCGAGCGTGCGGCTTGCGCTGCTGCACGGCCGCATGCCGCCGGCTGAGAAGGCCGCCACCATGGAGGCGTTCCGCCGCGGCGAGTACGACGTGTTGGTGTCGACCACCGTGATCGAGGTCGGGGTCGACGTGGAGAATGCGACGGTGATGGTGATCGAGAACGCCGAGCGCTTCGGCCTGGCTCAGCTCCACCAGCTCCGCGGCCGGGTGGGGCGCGGCCACGCGGCCTCGCGCTGCGTGCTGATCGCCGGTGACGCTGGCCGCGAGACCATGAAGCGCCTGAAGGTGGTGGCGCAGCACACCGACGGGTTCGTGATCGCCGAGCACGACCTGGCGCTGCGCGGCCCAGGCGAGCTGCGCGGCACGCGGCAGTCGGGCCTGCCCGACCTACGCTTCGGCGATCTCGCGCAGGACCTGGAGCTGATCGAGCGCGCTCGCGAGCTCGCGCAACGCATCCTGGCCGCCGATCCGCGCCTGGAGGCGGCCTGGGCGGCGGGCCTGCGCGAGGCTCTGCGGCGCCAGCAGCGCGCCGCCGGGTTCAGGGAGACGCTGTGACGCGGCTCCCGCGCGAGTCCGGATCGGCGGCACCGCTGCTGAGCGCGCCCGACCGGACGGGGGGTGGGGCGTGAGGGTGCTCGGACGCATGCTCTTGGGCCTGATCGTGCTGGGCGTGATCCTGGGGTTCGTCCTGCGCGGCCGCTGGCCGCGCCACCGGCTGCCGTGGCTGCTCGCTGCGGCGTTCATGCCGGCGCTGGCGCACCTGGCCTTCATCGCGTTCCGGTCCAGCGCCGAAGGTGTCGCGGCGGCGTGGATCGGCCTGTACCTCGCGGTGACCGCCGCGAGCGTCGCCGCAGCCTGGTGGTACGCCCGCCGGCTGGCACCGATCAGACCCGCCAGCGCGGCGCTGCTCGTGCCCGGCCAGGCGCTGTTCCAGTGGCTCGCCACCGGCGTGCTGGAGCGGGCCGTCATCGTCTTGGGCGCAGCGCCCGATCCGATCGCCACGGTCGCGTTCGGCGGCTTCGCGATCATGGTGGGCACCGCGCTGCTCATCGCGCTGCCGACGCGCCAGCACCTGCCCGCCGGGCCGCGGGCGCCCGCCTGGTGGATCGCCCTGATGCGCACGCTCCAGAAGCGCTGAGCGGCGCGGCGCCCTCTGGTAGATTGGGGCGATGAACGCATACCGGTCGACGGCGCGGCGAGGCAGGGGCGCGCGGCTCGGTGCCTGCGCGGCGTCGCGCCTCATCGCGCACCTGTCGCTCGCCACCGTGGCGGTGCTGGGGCTGCTCGCGGCCTGCGCGCCAGCTGCGACTGACGGCGAGATCACCTCCGCCACCCCGATCGGCGACGTGTTCGCGCCGCGTTTCGAGGTCGAGCCGGCCGAAACGTACATCGAGCGTTTCGACCCGCCCGGCGCCGGCGCCGGGCTCACGCTGGCTCTCTCGACGATCGTGCGCAACTCCAACAGCTTCCCGATCGTCCTCGAGCGGATCGACTACCGACTGTTCGTGGCGGGCGAGAGTGTCGGTGAAGCCAGCGTCACCGCCGGCGTCGAGCTGCCGGCTGGTGGGAGCGCCGACTTCGCTTGGACGCTCCAGGGCGACCTGGCGGAGCATCCGCCGCTGTGGAGCAAGGTGGTCGGGGCGTTCGCAGGGAGCCCGCTGCCGTTCGCGGTCGAGGGAAAGCTGGTCTTCTCCTCGCAGAGCTACGCGTTCAGCACCGGGACACGGCCGCTGGTCGACGGCTACGCCCTGTCGCGCGAGTCGGTGCGCCCCCCGCGCATCCGGCTCGAGCGCGAGGGCAGCCGGGTCACGCTGGTGCACGCCAACGCCCCGGTGGTCACGCTGTCGCTGCTGGCCCAGAACCCGGGCGACGTCGGCTACTTCCTGACCGGCCGCGGCTTGGTGCTCGAGCTCAACGGCGTGCACGTGGCGGAGCTCGACATCGGTCCGTTGCCCCTCCCGGCGGGCGATGTGGTGCGCAGCGAGCTCACCTTCCTGATCGATCGGGGGCGCCTGGGCGAGGCGGCCGCCGCGGCGGTCGAGGCCGCGCTCGCGGGGGAACGCGGCGAGGTGCGGGTGCTCGGCGAGTTCGCGTACGACGTGCTGGGCGTCGACAGCTTCCCGGTGGTGATGCCCGAGGGTCTGTCGCTGCTGCTGCCGGCTCGAGCGCTGCCGGCGCCACCCGCGCCGCGGGTGCCGGCGCCACCGGCGCCGACCGGCGACTGACTTCCAGCGCGCTCGGGGAGTGACCGCCACGGCCATGAGTTGGCGAGTTGCGGCCAGGGTCCGGGCGTGACGGCCACCGCCGCGCCGCGCTCGATATGATGCGCCGTGCCGCGCATCCTCGTGACCGATGTGATCAACCTGGGTGACGTCCGCTACCCCGATATCGAGGTGGTAGACCGGCCAGGTATCACGCGCGCCGAGCTGCTGGCCGTGATCGGCGAGTTCGACGGACTCATCACCCGCTCGCGCACGGAGGTCGACGAGCCGCTGCTGCGGGCCGCGCCGAGGCTCAAGGTGATCGGCCGCGGCGGGGTCGGCGTCGACAACATCGACCTCGAGGCCGCCAGCCGGCGCGGGATCGTGGTGCTCAACGCTCCCGAGTCGAACACCACCTCTGCCGCGGAGCTGACGATCGCGCTGCTGCTCGCCGCAGCCAGGGGCTTAGCGCGCTCCGACCGCCTCACGCGGGCCGGCGGCTGGGACCGCGCGTTCCTCGGCCGCGAGCTCACCGGCGCGCGCCTCGGCATCGTCGGTTTGGGCCGCATCGGCAGCCAGGTGGCTCAACGTGCCAGCGGGCTCGGCATGATCCCGCTCGCCTTCGACCCCTACATCACCCGGCAGCGCGCCGAGGAGCTCGGCGTAGCGCTCTTCGAGCGGCTCGAGGCGCTGCTCGAGCGTGCCGACGTGCTCACGGTGCACACGCCGCTCAACGACGAGACACGCGGCATGATCGGCGCGGCGGAGTTGGCGCTGCTGCCGCCGGGCGCGATCGTGGTGAACGCCGCCCGCGGTGGCATCGTCGACGAGGCGGCGTTGGCTGCGGCGCTCGACCGGGGTCAGCTGCTCGCGGCCGGCATCGACGTCTTCGAGCAGGAGCCGCCGCCGAGCGACCATCCGCTGCTCGGGCGCGATGACGTGGTGATGAGCGCGCACCTAGGGGCGAACACGGTCGAGGCCCAGGCACGCGTGGGGAAGGAGATCCTCGAGCGCACCGCGCTGGCGCTGCTCGGCGACCTCTCCCGCGGGGCGGTGAACGCCCCGGCGCTGGCGCCGCACGTGGTCAAGGCGCTCGGCCGCTACCTCGAGCTGGGCGAGGCGCTCGGCCGCATGGTCAGCCAGCTTGCGCCGGGTCGTGTGCGGGAGCTGGCGGTGCGCTGCGAAGGGAGCTTCGCCGAGCCGGCCGAGCCCATCAAGGTCGCCGTCGCCAAGGGCTTCTTGGAGAGCATCCTCGACGAGTCGCCGAACTACGTCAGTGCGGTGGCGATCGCCAAGGAGCGCGGAGTGACCGTGCGCTTCGAGGAGGCGCCCGCTAGCGGCGCCTACCGCAGAGCGGTGACGGTGCTCGCGACCGGGGCCGGACCCACCGTCGAGGTGGCCGGCACCGTGCTCGGCGACCAGCCGCGCATCGTGGCGATCGACGGCTACCCGATCGAGATCCGGCCGGAAGGGACGATGCTGATCTGCACCAACTACGATCGGCCAGGAGCGATCGGGAAGGTCGGGACCGTGCTCGGCGACGCCGGCGTGAACATCTCCGCCATGCAGCTCTCCCGGGTCGGCGAGGACGGGCTGGCGATGTTCGCGCTCACCCTCGACCAGGTTCCGCCGGAGCCGGTGCTCGAGCTGCTCCGGGACCTCCGCGACGTGATCCAGAGCCTGCGCACCGTGCGGCTGTAAGGAGGTCGGCATGGCCTTCGATGAGCGTCTGCTCGCACCCGGACCGGTGGCCATCTCGCCGGCGGTTCGCGCCGTGCTGGCGCGCCCCGCGGCCCACCACCGCTCGCCGGCGGTGCGCGCGGCCTTCGAGCGTGCGCGCGCGCTCCTCGCGGAGCTGCTGCTGGTGCCCGGGGACGATGTCTTGCTGCTCGCCGGCTCCGGCACCACGGCGTTCGAGGCCGCCTTCGTCGCCAGTGTGCCGGCCGGGGCGGCGGTGGTGGCCGCGCACGCCGGCAAGTTCGGCGAGCGCTGGGCGCAGCTGGCGCGCCGCTACGGTCACGAGGTGGTGCCGGTCGAAGCGCCCTGGGGCAGCGTGCTGGAGCCGGCGGCTGTCGCCGCCGCGCTCTCCAGGCGGCCGACTGCGGCTGCGCTGACCATCGTCCACTCCGAGACCTCGACCGGAGTCCTCCACGACCTGCGCGCGATCGCGGCGGCCGCGCGCGAGGCCGCGCCCGAGACGCTGATCCTGGTGGACGCCGTCACCAGCCTGGCGGCCGCTGAGCTGCGGCCACGCGAGTGGGGCCTCGACGCGGTGATCGCCGGATCCCAGAAGGGCGTGATGCTGCCGCCCGGCCTGGGCTTCGCCTGGCTCTCGGAGCGCGCCTGGCAGCGCGTGCCCGAGCCGGGCCTGCGCCATGCCGCCTTCACGCTCGACCTGCACGCCGAGCGGCCCCGGCAGCGGCAGGGTCGCACCGGTACCACGCCGCCGGTGCCGCTGCTGCTGGCGCTCGAAGTCGGCTTACATGAGCTGCTCGACTTCGGGATCGAGGCCTGGTGGCGGCACAAGGCAGAGCTCAACGCGGCTGTCCTGTGCGGCCTCGAGGCCCTTCATTGCCCGCCCTTCGCAGCCCGGCCCAGCCCGGCGGTGGCGGCCGTGTCGCTGCCGGACGGGGTCGACGCCGCCGAGCTGTCGCGCGCGCTGCTGCGCCTGGGCGTGCGGGTCGGCAGCGGCCAGGACGGCTTCGCCAGGCGCTTGCTCCGCCCCAGCGTGCTCGGCCACGTCGACGCGTTCGATGCCCTCGCCATCGTCGCGGCGTTCGAGCGGGCGCTCCACGCCCTCGGCGTGCCGGTGCCGGTCGGGGCAGGGGTAGCGCGCTTCCAGCGGAGGCTCGTCGAGGGCGCCTAGGGGCGAGCGATGAACGCCCAGACCGACGACGCCTCACGCACCGGGCCGCGGTCGAAGTCGCCGTAGCAGCGGACGTCGGCGAAGCCCGCCGAGCGCAGCGCCCGCTCCAGTTCGTAGCGCTGGTAGTAGCGCTGCCGCAAGGTCGCGTGCCGGCGCCGCACCAGCCCGTCGGCACCCGCCTCGTCCAGCCGGGACTCGCTGACCACCAGCTGCTGCACCGGGTCGTGCTGCTGCCACACCAGCAGGTCTGCGTTCTCGCCGAGCTCGGTGCGGACCACCTCGGCGCGCACCAGGCCGGCCTGCGCGAAGCGCGGCGAGTAGACGTCGCAGGCGAACGCGCCGCCGCTGGCGAGGTGCTCGCGGGCGAGCGCCAGCGCGCTGTCTTGGTCCTCGAGCCGCTCGAGGTGCATGAGCGTGTTGAAAGGCGCCAGCACCAGCGCGAAGCGCTCATCGAGCACCAGGCTGCGCGCGTCGCCCGCCAGCAGGCGGACGCGCGCGGCGATGCCGGGATCGCTGGCTGCGGCGCTCGCCAGGCGCTCGGCGGCACGGGAACGCATCGCCGGGTGCGGCTCTACCGCCACCACCGGCAGGCCGAGCGCCGCCAGCGCCAGCGTCACCCTGCCGGTGCCGGCGCCCAGCTCGAGCACCGGTCCGGCCTGGTCCTCGGCGAGGCGACGGTAGAAGGCCAGGTCGTCGCGGTAGCCGGCGTGCTGGAGGTCGTACAGGCCGGGATCGTCGTAGAGCC